>DATLMN010000301.1:0-2504 GCA_035537255.1 Pyrinomonadaceae bacterium
TGGCGGCTCGACTCGCGGGCACTTCTAAAGCTAAGTATTTGATTAACTGATTGAGCTGGCGATTAGTCAGCTTACTGTTTTTAACTAAACGCTTGGGCACTGGAACAGCCTAATTTCATTTAGCTGTTCTATACAAGCTCCAAATAAAAAAAGAGATTGCGGTGTTGGCAATCTCTCTCTCAAAATATGATGCACCCGGCACGACTCGAACGTGCGACCCCTTGATTCGTAGTCAAGTACTCTATCCAGCTGAGCTACGGGTGCGCTTTAGCTAAACGCGAAAGAAGAATATACGGGCGGCCTCTGGCGAGTGTCAAGCGGGCGTTAGGTCGAATAAAAAGCCGCTTCGCGCTTACAATCAGTGCGCGTAGTAGCCTGGTCGTGTGCGTGCGATCAGCTCGGGGCGTGCGACTTCGATGCGTATCTTGCGCCAGCGTCCGTCGCGTGCGCGCCCTCCCGCCGGTTGATAGCCGACGCTGTAGAGCGTGCGCAGGTCTGCGGCCACCTCCGCGTAGAGATAACCCATATCCTCCAGCCGACGGATGACGTTGAGTCGTCCGCCCGTCCGGTCTGCGAGGGTTTGCATGCGCGTGCGCGCAGAGGTGTAGATGGCGATCTGTTTGGGGTCTGGGAAGGCCAGACGTTTGGGATCGCCGGAGGGCAGCGCCAGCGGATAGATCGTCACGCCCTGCCTGTCCGCCGCGTTGAGAACCGCGTTAAGCGAAGCGCTCGCCTCCGGTTTGATCGAGGCGATGGCCTCCTCATTGGTCTTCGCGTTCCCGGCGGATGTTCGATCCATGTTGCGCATCTCTGTGTCCAGCCCGTCGCTTAAAACGACTATGGCTTTGCGGCGCTGGCCCTCGCGCGAAAGTTGTTCGAGCGCGTCGCGCAGCGCCTCGTAAAGATGTGTCTCGCCTTTGCCCTCTGCGTATGTAATCCCTTCAGCTATCTTTCGACGATCAGAGGTGAATTTCGTCAGCGTTTCGACCTTTGCATTGAAAGCGATAACGGCAACGCGATCGGCGGGACTCAAGGCATCTATAAAGCGTAGCGCCGCCTGCTTCAAAGTCGGGCGGAAGGTGAGCGTAGAGCCGGACATGTCCAGCAGCAGCACGAGGCTGAACGGAGTCGCCGTCGATTCGAAATTGACTATCGGCTGGCGCACGTCGTCTTCGTAAACAACGAAATCGTTGCGCGAAAGATTAGTGACGGCGCGACCCTGCCGATCCACGACGCCGACGTTGAGCTGCACCAGATTGGTTTCCACGCGCACCACATCATCAGGGTCTTCCCGCTGAGCATGAGCGGCGGGCGCGAGCGCTGCGATTGCGCAGAGCAGCAGGATAAACGACAGGGCTGTGTGTGTGATTTTTCCTATGGGGAATCTGGAAAGAAAATAAGAATAGATCATCGCTTAAGGATCAAACGCAAGTGAAACTCTTCGTACGCGAGTATGCACGGCGGGGCCGAATTTTTGCAAGCGGCGGCTACGGCAGCGCCGACCGGCATACGCCATTGTCGGACGCCCCGAACAGGCGGCGAGTTGCTTGAATAATGAGGAAAAAGCGTGGACAAAAAGGCTCAAACCCGAACCCACGACGCTGAAAGGGCCGCACGCGAAGCGAGCCCTTTGCGTCAAAATCGCGTAGATACTATTCGAGCATCAAAGCTTTTGTCTCTATCTGTCACCGGCGGCCTTGGCGATGCGCGTGCGCGTGCGGCGCGTCGTCGCAGGCTTTGACTGAGCGGCTGTGTTCGAGACTGCGGCGAGCGGTAGCGTCGTCGCAGTGTTGGCGGGAGATTCCGCTGCGACCGCGCGCAGGCGCGAGGAGCGACGCGCGGCGGCGCGTTCCGCTTCGGCGGCGACAGTGCGCTTGGCCTTCTCTATATGCTTGCGCGGTACAAGCTGAAAGCGCAGCTCCATCTCCTGCGCGACCTTGTAAATATTTTTGGCCTTCGCGCCGCGCTCTGCCCTGCGGATGATCTCTTCCAGGTTGAGCAGCTCGGCCTGATCGTCTTTGCCGATCCAGATGTATGTGATTTCAGGCATCTCTCGTTTGACCTCCAACTTGATAAGCGCACGCATCTCTGTGGGCTGAAGAGTTGAGACGAGCGTGCGCGCGCGCGCAGGCGACTGTACTCTAGCCTGCGCGGCGAAATACTGTTCGACGAGCCCGTCCACCTCTTGACGGTGCGCGTCATAGAAAAGCGCGAAGTCCTGGCAACGTGTGCGGTAAGGGCAGACCATAGAGCACACCAGCGGGTCTTTGAAATGCGCGTAGCGATTGCAGTAGAGCCTTAAGCCCATCGAGACTCGTCTCCCGCCGTCCGTAGATTTTTTTGAGAAGCGAGCGCCTTCTGATCCCTTAACTTGAGCACACGCCGACAACGGAACGCTTGGAACCCTCGGGAGTCACACGACTATATCACGCATGTTTTATCCATGCAACTCACGCCCGCGCACGCAACGAAGGGAATCTATGGCCAAAGAGAGAGGCTGGTTT
>DATLMN010000302.1:0-10350 GCA_035537255.1 Pyrinomonadaceae bacterium
CTTCCGCGTATCGTCCGGTCTCGTCGTAGATCATCCCCAGATAAGCCAGCGCGGGCGCGAACCGGGGATCGAATCCAACGGCCTGTTCAAAAGCCTTCGTCGCCTCGTCATGTTTGCGATTCGTATAGAGCGCCACGCCCAAGGCGAACCAGAGCTTTGACGAGCGCGGAAATTCTGCGAGCGCCTCGCGCAAGCGTATGACGGCAGCCGCAGGAGCTTTCGTGTCGGTCAGCAGCATCCCGTAACGAAAGCGATAAGCCTCGTTCTTCGGATCACGCTCGATTGCCAGGCGCATCGCCGGAATGGCGTTTTCGATGTGCCCTGCGAACTGATAGACCTCTGAGAGGGCCGCGTAAATGGGCGCTGCTTCGACGCCGCGCGCGATTGCCCCTTCAAGCGTGCGGCCTGCGGCGGGGATGTCCCTGCGTGACAGATAGGTTTGAGCAAGCAGGATGATCGCCTTGACATTGGCGGGCTCGGCTGTGACCACAGCGCTTAGTTCCTCTGTCGCTTCGTTCGTCAGTCTGGCTTCATACAGCGCAGCGCCCAACTCTGCGCGCGCCAAAGGAAGCGCGGCCTTGCCCGTATAGTTTGCGACAAGCGCTTTGTAGTCTTTGAAGTAATTCGCGGCAGCCTCTTTGTCATTCAGATGCAGCGCGATGATGACGAGAGCGCGTGCGACTTCCACGTCGGGCTCTATGGCGCGCGCACGCTCGAACAGATCGCGTGCCGCGCGCAGAGCTTCGGGCGTGTTGGTCGCAAAGCGAATCTGCGCCAGATTGATCAGCGCGCCAGGCTGCTTTGGGTCTAGCTTGAGCGAGACCTCAAACTGTTTGGCCGCCAGCTCGACGCGACCGAGCCTGAGCAAGATTGCCCCATGATTGTTTCGCGCGGCGGGTGATGTCGGCGAAGCGATGGCGGCGGCGGCAAAGTGACGCTCGGCCTCTGCGAGTTGGCCCCCGCCGTCCGCGATGATGCCCAGGTACGTGTGCGCCAGCTCGCTGTTCGGGTCGGCTTCGAGGGCGCGCTGGAAAAGATTTTTGGCCGCCTCCGCATCTCCTTTTTCGAGCGCCGCCGCGCCTTCCGCCACGAGCGCTGCGGCCCGCTCTCGCTTCTCGTCCTGTTGGGTTGAAGAAAGAGAGGACGCCTGAAGAGTTGTGTTCCCACCGGCCGCCATCATAAAGATCATGGCAGTTGCCAACACGACTGCGGTGAGTGAGACGGGCATCCCTCTTCTCATACGGATGATCGCGTGTGCAGTGCGAGACAAAAAATGAACAGCGCGGGAAGAGTTTATCCAACTTTCCCCGCGCGGCTCAATCATTAGCAGTCCGGGCTAGAAAATCACCCTGGCACCGACCTGAACGGTTCGGGGGCTTTCGTTCCTGACATCGGAGAAACCGAAGCCGCCAGAGCCGATGTTGCTGTCCGGCCCGAAGTAGTAATGTCTGTTAAAGATGTTGAAGAACTCTCCGCGTATCTCGAAGATAATGGTTTCCGTGATGCGCGTCTTCTTCAGCAAGCTAAAGTTTTCCGTATAGAACGGGAAGGGACGCGCGTTGTCTAGCACGGGCGGCGCAGTGCCGAAGAACCGCGTGGGGTCTGCGTAGTAAGCTCTATAGGCCGGATCGGTCACGTCGGCGGTCGGCGCAGCCTCGAAGTTCGGCGGCTCTGAGAAAGCATTTCGATTCGCCACCTGGAAACGAGTCCCATTCGGGTCGTTGCCAGTCAGGATCGGTTGCCCCGTCAGATTCGGACGCAGGACTGCGCCGCGAAATCCCGTGAAGCCTACTAGATTCAACCAGCCCGTAGCGTTGTTGCTGGTGATGACCAGCGGAACTCCGGATTGATAACGCTGGATACCGCCGACCTGCCAGCCGCCAAACAGCGTGTTGACGATCCCGCCCTGATTGAGAAAACGTTTCCCTCTGCCAAAAGGCAGCTCAAGGATATAACTGATGACCAGCACGTGCGGAGTGCTGTTGGGAGAAACTACACTCGGACGATCATAAGGATTGGGCGGAGCATTGACGGGTGTACCACCGTAGAGGTCTTCGGCAGCAGTGCCCGTGAGCCTTGAGAAAGTATAGGCCACGTCGAATTGCACGCCCTGCGTAAAGCGGCGACCGAACTTGACCTGCAAGGCGTGATACCAGCTCTGTCCCTCGCTCTCCAGGATGTTATTGATTCTCCCGTACTGCGGGAAGGGTCGCAGCGATTGAGCGACCGTACCCCTGTTCGGGTCTTCCGTACCCTGAGCAAATCCCGGATAGACAGCATTGAGATTTGCCGGAAGAGTAATGCCGACGCTCTGCGCGTAAGTGCGCTCAGCCGCCGTGACATCCGTGAGCCGCTTGTTGAGCAGAGGGAATCCCAGTCTTAAGGCTTCAAACGGGAGCGCGTTGATGCGTCCAATATCCGAGCGAAGCCGCGTTCCACGGCTTCCGATATAGCCGACAGAGACGGCAAAGTTCTTCGGCAGCTCGCGCTGCACGTCCACGCTCCACTGCTGCGTTCGTCCAGCCTTGTAGTTCTTGTTGATGTAAGAGATGTCGTCGCTGCCGATCAACTGTGTGTTGATGTCTATGGGAGGTCGATCAGGATAGGTGCTGAGGAAAAAGTTCGCATCAGCCCCGAATTGCGGACGCGCGACGGTCGTATTGTAGCCTTCACTTCCTTCGCTGGTCGAAACGTCACCGGCAAACCCGAAGAGGATGGGCGCGTAGTATATGCCGTAGCCGCCGCGCACGACCGTCTTGTCGTTGATCGAATAGGCAAAGCCGACGCGTGGGCCAATGTTCGAATAATCCGGTTTGGCTAGCCCTTCGTATTGCGACCGAAGCTGCGCGTTCGGATCAGCAGAGACGAACGCACCGCGCCGCCCAACCACAGGGTTAAGAGCATCAGGATCAAAACTGCGATAGCGACCGTGCGACTCCGTGCGCGGATAGTTGATCTCGTAGCGCACTCCGACGTTGATGGTCAGCTTGGGCGTCAGCTTGATGTCGTCCTGCACAAAGGCCGCAGGATAAAAGTAGCGCCAGCCCGGATCAATCGCTCGATTGCTGTTAAAAGACCACTCGGTCGCACCCGTAATCAGGCTTGCCAGCGGCCAGCCACCGTTGTCTTCGTTGTTCTGCGAGGTCTGATTATTCCTGAAGTTGAACCAGCCGCCGGGAGCGCGCAGCTCTATGGTGTTGAATTGCTGCCAGCGAACATCGCCGCCGAAGCGCAACGTGTGTCGTCCCTTGACCCACGTGACGAAGTCCGAAGCCTGCGTCAGATTGTCTGCAAAGGGAGAGTTATTGACCCATGTACCGCCGAACCCTTGAGCCGAACGCGTGTCGCTCTGGCCGTAACCCGGAAAGTCAATCGAGGGCAACGCTCCGCCGATGACCGCCGTGGTCGGAATGCCTAGAGAGAAAGGGTCTGTCGGACTGCCCGTGACAGCGGGGCTCTGATTAAAAGTCTCGTTGCGGTTAAAGCCTGCGCTGAAGTGGTTGAGCAACGTGGGCGAAATCGTCCAGTCGTGCTGCAAGCGAGCGATGTGCGAGGTGATGATCTGATCGGCAGTGCCCCACGCCGTCAAAGGTCTTTCATAGCGAGGGAATCTAGCCCCTATGCTTCCAATCGTGCTGCTTTGACGATTCGAGTAACTGACGGAAAGTCTCTGCGCCTGTGTGAGCGCGTGATCGATCTTGAACACGTAATTGTCCATGATCGTCGGCACAGTCGACGAAGCAAGATAATTACGAAAGACGCCCGGCCGTGTGGGTCTCGGGAAAAGCTGCATCAGTCTTCGACCGACGGGGTCCTGCGCCGCCACCGGAATAAGATTGCCCGCGAAAGGTGTGCGCGTTCCCGGCGGGCCGCTGCGCGGATTATAGACCTGCACGCCGCCCGGAAACTGGTTAAGGACATCGGGGTCTGTAAACAGCTCGCCGAAGTCTCCCTCGCGCATCCTTAAAGTCGGCACGGTGATAAAGGCCGTCTCGGTCTGGGTGAAGCGGTAGCCCTCAAAATTGAAGAACCAGAAAGTGCGGTCTTTGAGACTAATCAACGAAGGCCCGCCAGAGCCGAAGCGCGGCAGGTAAACGGGGCCGCCGATGTTAAAGCCAAAGTCGTGCTGGCGATCAATCAGCTTGGGCTGTCCGTTCGCATTGTTGAAGAAAGTGTTGGCGTTGAGCGCGTCGTTACGATGCAGCTCATAGATTTCACCGTGAAAGTCGTTAGTGCCGGACTTGATCGTAAAGTTCACGATGCCGCCGGTGGAATTGCCGAACTCAGCCGAGTAGGTGCTGCTGCTCAGCGTAAATTCCTGGAAGGCGTTCGGGCCGGGAGCAACTTCCGTAAAGCCCGTGCCGTTTTGGGCGCGGCGCGTAGACCCGCCGTCAACCAGTATCTCCGTGCCGAGCGCCTGACCGCCGCTGATCCTGAATCGGTTGGCGCTCGTGCCGCTCTCCTGTGCGCCTATACGGCCGGAGGAAGAGACGTTGCTATCCAGAAAGATAAAGGAGAGGGGCGTGCGTCCTGCGCTTTCGACGCTGACCTGAAGCGGCAGTTCTCTGACCTGTCGCTCCGTCACGTTGGTCTGCCGCACGGGGCTATCCGTTTGAATGACGGGCGTGGCGTCGCTCGAAACGGTCACGACATCCGTCACGACACCGATCTCAAGCGTGACATCGACGGTGCGCGTCACCTGCACTCCGACCTGCACGTTTTCGACGGTCGAAGCTTTGAAGCCCTGCGCCTCGACGGTGACATTATAAGGATCGGCTTTCAACTGAGGGATGGTGTAGCTGCCCTGATCGCTGGTGGTCGTCTCGCGCACCTCGTTGGTGGTGAGGTTGGTGGCGGTGACCTTTGCGTTGGCGACCACAGCTCCGCTCGGGTCTGTGACCGTTCCGGTGATGCTGCCCCTGTCGCTCTGCGCAAGAGCGCTGGACGCGCACACAAAAGTAAGCACTAAACAGAGGACCGCCAAAAGCTTCTGATTCATAACCCCTCCTGCAAAGCTAGACCGTGGCCTAGAGCCGGACCAAAACAACCCGTACGGACAAACACGGGTATCAGCGTTTCACTGTCACTACTTGTAAGGAGAACGCTGCCAAAGATCACAGGCAAATTGATGAAGCCATTAGCGGACGGCTAAAATAGTTTGCCGCCCAATTCCAGCCAGCCGGCTGGAATCGAGATGAAAATCATAAAAGAGAACAGAAGTTTAGAAAGGGCTTAACCGCTTACGTAACCGATTAACCGGATGAGGGGCTTATAGCAGGACTCCGCGCCGCCTGTCAATGTTTTTCTAGTAAAGAGGCCGTGAAAGCGGCCAAAGGCAAGGCCGCCCAAGCCTCTCATTTGAGAGGCTTGGGCGGCCTGACGCGAAGCCTATTTCGGCGGGTCTACCAGACGGAATCGCACCATATCCTGTTTCTGCTTCTCGCTGCGCAGCTTATCAGCGGCGGCGAACATGGCCTGCGCACGCTCCTTCTCGCCGAGGCGCGCATAGACTAGCCCTAGCTGGTAAGTGGCCGCTGCATCCTTAGGGTCGAGCGCAATCGCGCGCTCAAGCTCTGCGCGCGCCCCAGTGTAATTTTTCTGCTTGGCGTAAACCATGCCGAGCGCCGCGTGCGCCGCTTGATGATTAGGCTCAGACTTGAGCGCGCTCTGCAAACGCTTGACGGCCTGCGCGGCGTCCCCTTCATTATGGGCGATCATGCCGAGATAGTATTCGGCGTCCGCATAGGGCGCGAGCGCCAGGCTGCGTTCGAGCGCCGCGCGCGCCTGAGCATATTGTTTGACGCTATAGAGCGCCGCGCCCAGCACGTAATAGCCGCGACTGTCCGAGGGACGCAACTCAATAAAGCGTTTCAAGAGTTGCTCGGCCTGCGCCGCCTCGCCATTCTGTAAGTAAGCAATGCCAAGCGCATAAAGATAGCCCGGCTCGTCGGGTTGCATTTGATGAAGGCGCTTGAGCACAGGCAGCGCGTCGTAGATCAGATTTAAGTTCAATGCCGTCCAGCCAAAGTCGTAAAGAACAGGTACGGAATCCGGCGCGATCTTACGAGCACGAATCAAGTACGCGAGCGCCTTCTCCAACTCGCCACTGGCTCTCGCCACACGCGCCAACGCGCGCAATGTCAACACGTCGTCGGGCTTTAACTTGAGCCCCGCCGTGTAAAATTCCTCTGCGTGAGCGAGGTCTGCCTTTTGATAGTAGACCGTCCCCAGATTGTAGAGAATAGGAAAAGAATCCGGCGTCCGTTGTCTGGCGGATTCCAGCATCTCAAGGGCTTTGTCTGGCAGTTTATGTTCGGCGAAAGAGGACGCGAGCGCAGCTATCGCTTCTGCCGGGAGTGAGCCTGATTGCACGAGCGAAGCGGCAAGAGCTTCAGCATCCTTCGTCCGGCCCAGACCCAGATAGCATTCAACGATCAGCGAGAGATGTTCGACGCTTAAGAGTGCTCGTGGAATCTTCTCTAAATAATCAAGCGCGCGTTGGTAGTCGCGGCGCTCGACGTAGAGCCCCGCGAGGCGATAATCGATGTCCGGCCTGTCCGGCGCTAACTTGCTCGCTTCCGCGTAGGCCCAGAGCGCACGATCCGCTTTTCCATTTCCCTCGTAGAGTTGGCCCAGGTTCAGGTAAGCGCCGAGCAGCGTCGGGGCTGCGTCTACGGCGCGCAGGAATAGCTTCTCGGCCTCAACCGTGCGCCGCTGCTCGGCGCGTACGACGCCCAGCAGGTTGAGCGCATTGGCTTCACGCGGCTGCGCGCGCAAAACTATATTGAGTTCCGTCTCAGCCCGCGCCAATTCTCCTTTGCGTATCAACTCTGCGGCGCGTTCGAGCCGATCATAGACGGTCAGGTTCTGCGCAGTAGTCGCGCTGGCAGGAAAAGCTTTAAAGAGGCAAAGCAGGATGATGAGGGCGAAAGATTGACGGGCCACAAAACTGCGGCGGCTCGCTTTCGCACCCGGCGTCCCAGGCCACAGCGTTTCGCAGACATATCGCAAGAGATCATTTCTCCATGCGCTTGCAGATTTTCTGAGCATTGCCATGAAGACTACTATAATATTGCCATGCTAGACTTGTCTCTGCCCGGATTGATAAAAGCGGATTGATCGGGGAAAGGTTAAGGCAGAGAGTGAAATCCAGATTGCGTTCCTTCTTATCAACCATCACATCGAGCTTTCTTCTGCTCCTGCATTTTTCTACACCGCCTGCTCTCGCACAGAGCAGCAGCAGCGCCGCTGTCACTTTCGAGGAGATACCGGCCAGTGTGAGTGGTATTAAGTGGATTCACAATAACGCCCGATCAGTGGAGAGATACTTGCCGGAGACTGTCGGGGCCGGTTGCGCCTTCTTCGATTATAACAACGATGGTTGGATGGACATCTATCTGGTCAACAGCGGGCGGGCGGATTTTTATACTCCGGCTGCGCCGCTCAAGAATGCGCTCTATCGTAATAATCGTGATGGAACTTTTACGGATGTGACGGACGTGGCGGGCGTAGCGGGCGGTGAATTCGGGATGGGAGTCGCGGCGGGCGACTACGACGCGGACGGCTGGCAGGACATTTACGTCTCCAACTACGGGCGGAATTACCTTTACCACAACAACGGTAACGGAACGTTTACAGACGTGGCTGAGAAGGCTGGTGTCTCGGCTATGGGCTGGTCAACGTGCGCCGTGTGGTTTGATTATGACAATGATGGCAGACTCGATCTCTTCGTCTCAAGCTTCGTGCGTTATGACAAAACGCAGAATATCTTCTGCGGCGATAATCTTTTGAAGCGCCGTTATTACTGTGTCCCGCGCGTCTTTAAGCCGACGCCTAGCCGACTGTTTCGCAACAACGGAAACGGCGCGTTTACTGATGTGAGCCGCGAGTCGGGCATCGCGGCCTCTCTCGGCAAAGCGTTCGGCGCGGTGGCGACGGATGTCAACAATGACGGATTGATGGATCTGTTCGTCGCCAATGATACGGTCGCAAATTTTCTTTTCGTCAACAAGGGCGCGGGAAAGTTTGAGGAAGTCGGATTGCTCGCAGGGGTCGCTTATGGCGAAGCGGGTAATGCGCGCTCAGGGATGGGCGTGGATGCCGCCGATTACGATAATGACGGATGGCAAGACCTCTTCGTCGCCAACATAGACCGCGAGCTATTCAGCCTTTATCGAAATCAGAAAGACCTGACCTTCTCGGACGAACCCGGAGAGATTGCTCCGGCGACGCGTCCGCTCTCCGGCTGGGGGCTAAAGTTTTTTGATTATGATAATGATGGTGATGCAGACCTGTTCCTCTCCAACGGTCATCCGGATGACATGATCGAGGCGCAAGCCTCGTATGTGAAATACAGAGAGCCTTTGTTGATGTTCGAGAATACGGGTCGCGCTTTCAAGAATGTCAGCGCACAATCGGGCGCAGTTTTCAGAGAAGATTTTCCCGCGCGTGGGATGGCTGTGGGCGATCTGGATAACGACGGCGATCTGGACGTGCTCGTCTCGAACAACGGGGAGAAGCCTCTGCTCCTTAGTAACAAGGGGGGCAACCGCAATAACTGGATTGGTCTTCAGCTCGTCGCAACCAAAAGCAATCCGGCAGCCGTCGGCGCGTTGATAATGTGGCAGGCGGGCGGCGTCAAGCGCAGCCGTTTGAAGACGGGCGGCGGCAGTTATCTTGCCTCGCACGATCCGCGCGAGATTCTGGGCGCGGGTCGCGCGCGTAAAATTGACAGCCTGGAGATTCGTTGGCCCAGCGGTAAAGTTGATAAGCTGGCGAATCTACCCGTCAACACCTATATCAAAGTGATAGAGGGCGAAGGCATCGCCAAGTCAACAGCAGCATCGTCCCCAAGATAAAATCTGCCCGTATGTGATGATTACAATGGAGCGACGCGACGCTTAACGGTTGCGGCTCGATTTCTTTTCTTAATTGAACGTATGAAATGTAAGACTCACCACAGAGACACAGAGAACACCAAGGGAGCACAGAGAAAAACATTCAAGCCCCTGTGTTATCTCCGTGCGCTCTGTGTCTCTGTGGTGAGTTGCTTCTTTCCTGATACTCAATTGAAAAGCGATTGATGATTACTGCGCGGCGGGCTCTGCCGTCTGCTTGGTCTTGAGCGGGTTGGGCAGCGTAAGGCTCAGCTCTACCGGGACGACGCGCTTAAAGCTGAAGAGGAATTTTTTGAAACGACCGAAGACATAGACGCGCCCCGTCACGGGCCACACATCCTTCGAGCTGTTCCATTCTCCGAGTGCGCCGAGCAGTGCGCGCGGCGCGCTGATAAAGACCTGCACGGGCTCGGGCAAAAGCACCGGCTGTTTATTCGGCAGATCGAACGGGCGCATATAGTCTTCGATAGTGACCGCCGTGCCGTTGACCACCATATCTTCAAAGGTCAGAAAGTCCACGTGGCCTCCCTGTTTGACGGCGGCCACAGTGACAGGCACTTCCATAGTAATGCCCAGCGGCGTCATCTTAGCGATGCGCGGCTCTCCGAACTGTATCAACGCATCGGCATCCGTAGTCGTAGAGCCAGTGGCTTGATTCTGGCCTTTCGAGTCTTTGGGCTTTTTGACCTCGACCTTGGCGCGCGCCACCTTGTAGCCGCGAATCTCCTTCGGGAAAGTGCGCGGCGCTGATGCGGAGGCAGAAGAAGAAGTGGAGGAAGGCGCGACGAGAGGCGGAGATGATTGCTGCTGTTGCTGCGGCACGGCCAGAGAGGCGTGTGCGAACAACACAGCGATGAGCGCGCACATCATGACAGCAGAGATGACGGCTCGCAGAGACTTAGGCTGAGACGGTATGCTGTTCGCCGTCGTCGTCCTCCGCTTCAGTCCCTTCTTCCGATTCTTGAACATCTTCAGTCGAGGTGATTTCCTGCGGATGCTGTTCGTCCAGATCGCGCTTGATGGCGTCCAGGATGCCGTTGATAAACTGCGTGGCCTCGTAGGTCGAGAAGCGTCTGGCGATTTCGAGCGCCTCGTTGATGGCGACGGTGCGCGGCGTCGGTTCGTGCAGAAATTCGTAAACGGCCAGTCGCAGGATATTGCGGTCGACGACGGCCATACGCGAGATACGCCAGTGCTCTGCGCGCGAGCGTATGCGCTCGTCCAGCTCAACGAGATGAGCGAGCGTGCCCGTCGCCAGGCGTGTGGCAAACTCACGCGCCGACGGCTCTGTCTCTTCCTCGCTCAATTCCGACCAGTACGAACGGACAAGCTCGTCCGCACGAGTCTCGGAAATATCAGCCGCAAAGAGCATTTGCAAGGCGCATTCGCGCGCCTTACGTCTTGACCCCATAAAAAAACACCAGTGATCCGTGACAAGTGGCGAGTGACAAGC
>DATLMN010000303.1:0-3855 GCA_035537255.1 Pyrinomonadaceae bacterium
GAGGTTGAGAGCGATAAAAAGATTGCGCCGCGTGTGGGCGGCTCCGAGGCATTTAGAAAGTTCATCAGCGATGAGCTGATGCCGCAGGTCAAGGGACGCTACCGCACGACGGGCGAGACGGCTATCGTGGGCGAATCTCTCGCCGGGTTGTTCGTGGTCGAGACTTTTCTTCTGGAGCCCGACCTGTTCGACACCTACATCGCCTTTGACCCGAGTCTCTGGTGGAACGATCAAAAACTGGTGGGCGGTGCGGGCGGGCGGCTGCGCGCGCGGCCGAAGCTGGAGAAGACCTTATATATTGCGAGCAGCGGCGACGACATTCGCATCGGGGCCACCACGCAGCGACTCGCGGACGCGCTCAAAGAGCACGCGCCTCCCGGCGTCAAATGGCACTACGAGAAGATGCCGGACGAACGACATTCGACGATCTATCATCCGGCCGCGCTCAGGGCTTTTCGTGTGGTCTTCAGGCCGGCCGCAAGCAAGTAGCATGGGAGGGGCTTATGGAGATCACGCGGGTGCCGGTCGTAAAGGCGGGAATGCTTATTCGCAGACCGGTCGCCGAGGTGTTTGAGGCTTTTATCGACCCCGCCCTCACGTCCAAATTCTGGTTCACGAGGGGCAGCGGGCGGCTGGATGCCGGCAGGCGTGTTCGTTGGGATTGGGAGATGTTCGGCGTCTCCGCGGAAGTCAGTGTGAAGGCAGTCGAGCCGAACAAGCGGATACTCATCGAATGGTCATCGGCGGGCGGCGACTCGACGACGGTCGAATGGCTCTTTGCCGCGCGGGCGGACGACACGACCTACGTCACCATTACTGAATCAGGCTTTAGCGGAGACGGCGATGAGGTCGTCCGGAAAGCGCTTGGCTCGCAGGGAGGTTTTACGTTTTTGCTTAGCGGGCTGAAAGCATTTCTCGAACACGACATCGCCTTGAATCTCTCGGCGGATCACGCCCCCGACCACGTCAAGACGAATCGGGAAGAGTTTAAAGGCTCATAACTATTCGCATAACTCCGACCAATCTAATATAGCGCTCACGCCTGTTTCTTCGCGTCCGGCTCGTCCCGCGTTTACTTTGTTTTGCCAACGCCCCCGGTTTTTTTCAGAAGAAAAGATTTCCCTGTCGGATAAAGAATGAGCGTGTTTTTTATCGTCACCAAGTCGGCCATTTCGCTCTTTAATTCGTCATTCATTCTCGAAGTCGCGTCCTTCGTTCTGGCCCGGTATTCAGATTCATTCTTATAGAAAGTTATCTGAACCAGAAGGTTCTTATCCTGAAAGACGGGTAAGACCGTAAATTCATTCGGCGTCATTTCACTTACCCAAAATGACCTGTTTTCGATTTTGGACGAGTCCAAAATAGCGACATATTTCTTCCTCACAAACTCGATCAACTTATCCAACTTAGTGTTGGAAGTATAAAAATCAACCACGGCGACGCCCTTCTCCTGCCCGAACCAATCGGTATTAAAACTGAACTCGGCGTCATCCGCGCCGCCCTTCACATTCAAAGGTTTTAAGAGATGAACGTTGTCGTTATTCAGCAGCATCGAGTTGGCGGCGCTCTTGTGTTGCTTCCAGTCGGGAGAGCCGTAATAGAAATCGTTTAAGAATTTATTTCTGGCAGACATATCCTTAAAACCGCGAATCCAGAAGAAATCATCATCCGCCCCTTTTACCGTGTATTGCCCTAGCGTGTAGCCGCCGAGGATATTTTGCGATCGGGTAAAGTTCTCCTCGAACAGGCGGATAAATTCATCCCTCCGCCCCCGCCTAATTACATAATCACGCAGCTCGATTACTTTAATATTTTGATTCGAGTTGAGATTTTGCCCCCCGGCATTTGCGCCCCTCAATTCCTGAGAGAGGGCTGCGGCAGAGATGACGACGGTCATAAGAAACGGCAGAGGATATTTTAGGTTTTTCATCGAGCTTAATTAGAAGCCAGCCGGCTCCGTTGATATCAAGGTACGAATCACATTACAGCCAAGCGGAATTACTGCAAGAGCCAGTTTCGAGAAAAACTAACAGGCCAATTCAGCCTCAATTGGCCTGGCACGATTACGCATAAGTGGCTCTACAAATTGACCCGACGCAAGTTTAAGATTACTTCGCAAGGCGCACTCTGCAATCTCCGGAAGTCATAGCAGGCGACGGGACGTTACCGACATAGACAAAACCGGAGTTGAGCAAAGATTTGAGTGTTTCGACAGTCGGCACCACGTCGGGGGTAAAATATGCTCGTCAAAGTCCGCGGCCGCATCGTTAAGCCGGATTGCCGCAACTGGCTCAACCGCCGGCGAATGTTTCTACTGCTAGGCGGCCTGGCCGTCATCTTCCAACCCGTCCACGGACTCGCACAGGGGGAGGCAGCCGCGGCGCACGCGAGCCTCCAACAAGCCTCAAAGGTACGAGACGGGGGGCACGATTTTGACTTCGAGATCGGCACATGGAAAACCCGCCTGAGGCGACTCCTGCATCCCCTATCCGGCTCAACCACCTGGGTCGAGTATGAGGGCACGACCGTCGTCCGGAAGGTCTGGGGCGGCCGCGCCAATCTGGTGGAGCTCGTGGCGGACGGCCCGGCGGGTCACTTCGAGGGTCTGAGCCTGCGACTGTACAACCCAGAATCAAACCAGTGGAGTCTCAACTTCGCGAACGTCAACAGCGGCGTTATGAGCCTACCCACGATAGGCGGCTTCAAGGACGGGCGGGGTGAATTTTTCAACCAGGAGACATTTAACGGCCGGGCCATCTTCGTTCGTTTCGTTATCTCGGACATCACTCCGAACTCCTGCCGCTTCGAACAGTCATTCTCGGATGACGGGGGCAAGACGTGGGAAGTCAACTGGATTGCGACAGACACGCGGATGAAAGAATGAACCCGACGAAGCCGCACGGGTTCGGCCGCGGCCCTCGTCGGCGGCGGGCGGATGCCGGAGAATCAACGTTTGCAACCGAACCGACAGGAGGACTCACATGAAGAAGGCCGCGGTGCTCTTCGTCGGCTCGATTTGCGTCGTGCTGTTCGGCTTCTCCAGCAGCGCCGGCCGTCTCGGCGGCCGCATACGCCCCACTTCTGACGCGCCGAGGGCGGTCGTCGCCCGTGAATGGAAAGGGCGGGTCGCGCCGGCGCGCGCCGAAGAGTATCACCGCTACCTCCTCGGGGGCGTCGCGAAGCTCCGCTCCGTCCGCGGGAGTCTCGGGGTGCAGGTGATGCGCCGCGAGGAGGCGGGCGCGGTCGAGTTCACAGTGATCTCTTACTGGGAGTCGCGGGAAGCCATCAAGGCGTACGCCGGGCAGGACATCGAAAAACCACACCACCTCCCCAAAGACCGGGAGCTACTGCTCGAACTCCCTACGCGCGTGCTTCACTATGACGTTAGCCTTGCCGACCTGGCGCAGGTGCGTGTAGCCCCGTAGGGGCGCCTACGTGAGTGGAGGGCCGCTCCTCTTGCCTCGCGGGCGCGGGCCGGCCTACTCCCGGCAGGAGAGTTTATTGTTCACGATTTTCGCGGCGGAAAGGACTCGCGGCCGATGCGCTAAAGCTCACCGGGCTCCAAGTCTTCGTTGGCCGGGCCCTGGATGACTTTGCCGTCGTGGTCGAAGCGGGAGCCGTGGCAGGGGCAGTCCCGGCTCCGCTCGGCGCTGTTCCAGTGTACGAGGCAGCCCATGTGTGTGCAGACTGCCGAGCAGGAGTGAACCGTGCCGCCCTCGTCCTTCTCCGTAATCAGGCGCGAGAAATCGTCCGGGGTATCCACGTCCACCTCGCCGCCGGGGAAGGGTAAGAGGAGCGCCTCCGCGGCGTGTCTCTTAATGACCTGCTTCGCGCCGGCCGCCCCTTCGAGCCGCG
>DATLMN010000304.1:0-6111 GCA_035537255.1 Pyrinomonadaceae bacterium
GCGCTGCGTTTGCGCGGCGCTGATCGCTGGAATGCCGCCAATAAGATCAAGGGCGACGAAGCGGCCAAGGATGCCGGGATAAAATCTGCTCAGCAGGACTGGCGCGAGGCCGCAGATGCTGCCCGTAAGGCTGCCGAGATCGTCAAAAAGAAGCCCGCCGCCACAGAAGCCTTCGCGCAGAAACAGCAGGAGCAGAATAAACTCGGCGCTTTTGAATCGAGACTCAAAACCATGCAGCTCTTTGTCAGATACGTCGATATGATGCAGGCCGACGCGGGCGTCGAAGCGCTTCAGGACTATCTGGGGGCTGAGACAGACCCGGCCAAAAAGCTTAAAGCCCAGAAAGACTTTGCCAGAAACCTCCTCGAAGCCGGCGCGCACGAAAAGGCGCTCGCCCAATATCGAAAAATTCTTGAGATTGATCCGGACGATGTAGACGCGCTGGCGGGCGCAGGCATGGCGCTCTTTAGCCTGGGGTTTGACGGAAATGATAAGGCCAAGTTCCAGGAAGCGGCCAATTTTCTACAGCGTTTTGTCGACAAAGCCCCGGATTCCAATACGCTCAAGGCAGACGCCAAGGCCGTCCTTGAGGAGATCAAAAATCAGCAGAATATCAAGCCGGAAAGGACTACACCGGCGCGCAGGCGACGCCCTTAAACCCTGCTCCTTTCATCCTTAAGGCTCGATTCCAAGGCCACGATTGGTGAATTAACTCACTTTTCGTGGCCTTTGTACTTCGACTCTACCCCGCGAACAATCAGCTTGACACCCGCTTCGTTAAAACGGTAATATGCATTGTGCAACGGTGTTTAGCACCGTTTGTCTATCTGGATGCGTGCGTAGAAGCGGCCATCGTTGCAACCACCTCCATCGTCTGAATCTTCAGTCGCCAACCAAAAAAAAAGCGCTCGCCGGAGCTTTTGGAAAATCTTAAAAGATGTCTGCCAAATTAGGGGAAATTCTCGTCCGCGAAAATCTCTTGAGCCCGCAACAGTTGCGTGAAGCGTTGGACTATCAACGCGAGCACGGTGGGCGTCTGGGATATAACCTGGTCAAGCTCGGGCTCGTTTCCGATGACATGATTACGGCGGTGCTTTCGCGCCAGTACGGCGTACCGTCCGTCAATCTGGAATTGTTCGACATAGAAGATACTGTGATCCGCCTGATCCCGCAGGAGGTGGCGCAGAAGTACTCGGTCCTTCCGCTTTCGCGTGTCGGCGCGACTTTGACGCTGGCGATGGTCGATCCGACCAACGTCTTTGCGATGGACGATATAAAGTTTATGACGGGTTTGAACATAGAGCCCGTCGTCGTCTCCGAAGCGAGCGTCCATGAAGCCATCGCGAAGTATTACGATCTCTCTCGCGAGATAGAGCTTGCGGGCGTCGGCGATGTCGTCGTCGAAGGCTTGAACGTCAAGGGCTCAAACGGTAACGGTCATAACGGCGGCATCACTCACGCCGATCTGGTCTCGCTCGACAGTCTGGATTTCGATTCCGAGGCCGCAGAAAATCTCGAAGTCATAGAAGACAACGAGGAGATAGACCTCTCCAGCCTGACGCGCATGAGCGAGGATGCGCCCGTTGTTCGCCTCGTCAACGTTCTTCTTGTAGACGCGCTGCGTCGCGGCGCATCCGACATCCACATTGAGCCATACGAGAAAGAGCTGCGCATACGCTTTCGTATTGACGGCGTGCTTTACGACGTGATGCACCCGCCGTTGAAGATGCGTGACGCCTTGATCTCTCGCCTCAAGATTATGTCCAAGCTGGACATCTCTGAAAAACGTCTGCCCCAGGACGGTCGCATCAAGATCAAGGTCAAGGTCGATGCACGCTCGCGCGAGCTGGATTTTCGCGTCTCCACGCTTCCCACTCTCTTCGGCGAAAAGGTCGTGCTGCGTCTCCTTGATAAAGAGAACCTGATGCTGGACATGACGAAGCTAGGGTTCGAGCCGCAGTCCTTAGAAAAATTCCAGCGCAACATCGCGCGCCCCTACGGCATGGTGCTTGTCACCGGGCCAACCGGTAGTGGTAAGACCAACACGCTCTACTCCGCGCTGCAATCTCTGAATACGACGCAGACGAACATCATGACGGCGGAAGACCCTGTCGAGTTCAACCTACAGGGCGTCAATCAGGTGCAGATGAAAGAGCAGATCGGTTTGAACTTTGCGGCGGCGCTTCGATCATTTCTGCGTCAGGACCCGAACATCATCCTCGTCGGCGAGATTCGTGATTTCGAGACCGCAGAGATCGCCATCAAGGCCGCGCTCACGGGCCACCTCGTCCTCTCCACCCTACACACCAACGACGCGCCCTCCACCATCTCGCGTCTGATGAACATGGGCATAGAGCCGTTTCTGGTCGCGACCTCGGTCAACCTCATTCAGGCGCAGCGCCTCATACGTCGCGTCTGCAAAGACTGTAAGAAAGAGCACCAGACGCCCGCCGAAGCGATGATCGAAGTCGGGTTTACGCCCGACGAAGCGCGAAACCTTAAGACATACAAGGGTCGCGGCTGTCAGAGCTGCAACGGTACTGGCTACAAAGGTCGCGTAGGTCTCTACGAAGTCATGGAAGTGACGGACGAGATACGGGAACTTATCTTAATCGGCGCTTCGGCTCTTGAGTTGCGCAAGCGTGCCATCGAAGACGGCATGATTACTCTGCGTGAATCGGGATTACACAAGATTCGCGCCGGCATTACGACGCTCGAAGAGGTGGTACGGGAGACAGTGGCATGAAGAGATGGGAACAAATCACGCGGGCTGCCGCTTTATCTCTGTTGATGCTGTTCGCTGTGGCTGCTGTGCTGCCGCTGATCAGCTCCTCCGCGCATAGCAACAATAAGCCCTCAGCGTCGGCGAGCAAGAAGCGTAAGCTACGCCGTTACTCGCGCGCATGGTGGCGACGTTATCGTGAGCGCCAGCGCCGTCGTCGCGCGGCACAGCTTCGCAAAAGAGCGCTGAGCGGCGAGCATCAACGCAACATCGAGAGACAATCGCCGCGCAACAACGCTGCGTCGTCCAACGCTGTGTCTGCTCATCTTTCTGATATATCGCTCGGGCAAGCTCTTGATTCAGCCCGCCAGTCCACGCCCACAATCGCCACCGAACATAATAGCCGCCCCGCCGTCATCCAGAAGGGAGTCCGTCTCAATACGCCTGACGGTCAGACGGTGGGCCAGGTAGCTGTCGCGGTCGTCACTCAGGCCAGGAACGGCGCGCCCTCTACGCCTGCTTCCCGGCGACGCGCCTTGAGCGGAGTGCCAATGGCAGACCTTCGTCGGATGGTCATAGACAAAATGCTTGCCTCCGGCGGATGGGTCGTCAACGATTTCGAGCGCGAAATAAATGGTCGCCGCGTCTACGTCGTGCTGGCGCAGACGGCGACGAGCAATGATAGACGCGTTGCCGCTCAATCCTGGAACTTTTATTTTACGGAATCGGAAGGCCAAATCTATAGCATCGTCTCGAACGCGCCCGTTGAGTTTTCCGACCGCATGGCCGTCGAAGCCGAAAGGGTCATCGCCACGCTCGGCGCAAGCAGCAATCGCCCCGCAGACAATTCAGCGCAACGACGCTAAAGCCCCAACCCAACATTCCACTCTGCGGCGATCACAATAGCCCCCGCGCCGCCAGCTCGCCGCAGAGAACCCTTTTGGAGAAAAGAAAAGTTTATGATGACGAATGAAGCTGTCCCGCAGATCACGCTCTCCGAGCTGTTAAAAAAGCTCGCCGAACTGGGCGGCTCAGACCTTCACATCACGACCAACACGCCGCCGCAGGTGCGCGTTGACGGTCACCTGCGCCCACTTGAAGGTTATCGCCCGCTCTCTTCTGCCGATACCAAACAGCTCGCCTACTCTGTGCTCACGGACGCGCAGAAGCATCGCTTCGAGGAGAATCTTGAGCTGGACTTTTCCTTCGGCGTCAAAGGTCTCTCACGTTTTCGCGCCAACATCTTTAACCAGCGCGGCGCTGTCGGCGCTGTCTTTCGCGCCATCCCTTACGAGATCAAGCCGTTCGAAGGTCTCGGTCTGCCGCCGGTCGTCAAAACGCTCTGTGATAAGCCGCGCGGTCTGATTCTGGTCACCGGGCCCACGGGTTCGGGTAAGTCTACGACGCTCGCCGCGATGATTGACAAGATCAACACTGATCGCCACGAGCATATTCTGACCATCGAAGACCCCATAGAGTTTCTGCACAATCACAAGAACTGTCTGGTCAATCAGCGCGAAGTCAACGCTGACACGCGCGGATTCGCAGAAGCCTTGCGCACAGCGCTTCGCCAGGACCCGGACGTGGTGCTCGTCGGCGAAATGCGCGACCTTGAGACCATCGAATCGGCCCTGCGAATCGCGGAGACGGGCCACCTGACCTTCGCCACGCTGCATACCAACTCCGCCGCCTCGACCATCAATCGCATCATAGATGTCTTCCCCTCGGATCAGCAGGCGCAAATCCGCGCGCAGCTCTCGCTCGTCCTGGAAGGCATCCTTTGTCAATCGCTGCTGCCGCGCGCAGACGGACAGGGACGCGCAATGGCCTTGGAAATTCTCGTCCCGAACGCGGCCATACGCAATCTGATTCGCGAGGACAAGGTGCACCAGATTTATTCGATGATGCAGACCGGACAGGACAAGTACGGCATGCAGACCTTTAACCAGGCGCTCGCTTCGCTCTATCACAAACGGCAGATCAGTCTGGATGTCGCGATGCAGCGCTCCTCCAACACGGACGAGCTGAAAGATTTGATCGAGCGCGGTTCCGGCCTCAACACCGGCAACGGCTCTGGCGCTCAAACCAAGCCCGGCATGCATCCGAGCCCATACGCGCAAGGCCGTCCCGTTGGCATGCGTCCTAACGTTAGATAAAACATCGACGAGTAATAAGCGATGAGTGATAAGAAAAAAGAGCACCTTGATCTCATCTTACAATCTCCTTTTACTCGTCACTTGCCACTCGCCACTTGTCACTGTTCTTAGGAGTTTCCAGATATGCCCACTTACGTCTTCAAAGGCCGCAATAAACTGAACGAGATCGTCGTCGGTGAGCGCGTTGCCGATAACCGCGAGGCTTTGCGACAAATCCTGCGCCGCGAGCAGGTCACTCTCACCTCCGTCAAAGAGAAGGGCCGCGAGGTCGGCATTCCGAAGATCGGCGGGCGCAAAAAGGTCAAGTCCAAAGCCCTCTCGATCTTTACGCGCCAGTTCTCCGTGATGATCGACGCGGGACTTCCACTCGTGCAGTGCCTGGATATTTTGGGCCAACAGCAGGACAACAAATACTTTCAGCAAATCCTCATGCAGGTGCGTCAGGATGTTGAAGAAGGCTCGACTCTGGCGGCGGCGATGGCCCGCCACCCTAAGGTCTTCGATCAGCTCTACACGAACATGGTCGAAGCGGGCGAGACGGGCGGTATTCTTGATCTGATTCTGCAACGCCTTTCGACCTTTATCGAAAAGATCGTCAAGCTCAAGCGAGACGTTATCTCGGCGCTGATCTATCCGTCGGCGGTGATCCTGATGGCTATCGGCGCAATCGCTGTCATCATGGTCGTCGTGATCCCGCAGTTCCAAAATATCTTTATGGGCCTGCTCGGGCCAGGCGAATTGTTGCCGCTGCCGACGCGCATAGTGGTCGGCATCAGCAGCTTCCTCGCCGGATGGGGCGGCCTCGCGATTCTCGTCGTCATCATCGGCATCGTCGTGGCGCTGCGCTTCTACTACAAGACGCCGGGTGGTCGTCGCATCCTCGACTCAATCATGTTGAAGCTGCCGATCTTCGGCGGCATCCTGCGCAAGATCGCCGTCGCGCGTTTCTCAAGAACTTTGGCGACGCTGCTCTCGTCCGGCGTGCCTATCCTACAGTCCTTGGACATCACGGCGCGCACGGCCGGCAACGTGGTCATCGAAAACGCCATCATGAAAGTGCGCGCGGGCGTCGAGCGCGGCGAAAATTTCGTCGATCCGTTAAAGGCGACGGAAGTCTTCCCGAGCATGGTCGCGCAGATGATCGGCATCGGCGAACAGACAGGCGCACTGGACGCGATGCTCGGCAAGATCGCAGACTTTTACGAGCAAGAGGTCGACGCGGCAATAGCCAAC
>DATLMN010000305.1:0-2069 GCA_035537255.1 Pyrinomonadaceae bacterium
ATAGACGGCCTTCGTGGGCCCACCATGCACCGTCAGATCGGCCTGGCGGTCGCCGTCCAGGTTGAGCGTGCGAAGCTGTATGGGCCCATCGACCGGCTCCTTGTAGATTCCGGTTGAGACCGCTGCGCCTCTGGACATGACCAGACGCGGACGACCGACATTTAAGGAGATGAGTTTCATGATTTTCAGTTAGAGCGAGACCTGCTCGCGCCCGTAGCGTAGAACCTTCGCCATCCAGATCAGCTCTTTCAAAAACTGATCCATGCGCTTGATGTAAGATTGATCGAGCAGTGTGCCTTCGGCGTCGAAGAGCTTCTGCGCGCCGGAAAAGTTTCCGTCCCAGAAGATCGTCACCAGCCCAAGCTCGCGCAGGACGGGCAAAAGATTCTGGACAACGCGCGTCCCGCCAAAGCCGCCAGCCGAGACGCCGCAGACGCCAACGGCCTTGTGTACGTACTCTTTCAAGTTGGTATCCAGCACATGCTTGAGCATACCCGGATAGCCGTGATTGTATTCTGGTGTGACGATCACCAGGGCGTCTGCGCGCGCAACCGTGGCGGAGAACTGCGAGTCCTTAATAGCTTCGCCCGCATCCGTCGCCGGAAAATTCAGCGCGCGAATATCCACCAACTCCGTCTCTATACCGTCGCGTTTCCTGATCTCGCCAACGACAAACCTGGCAACAGCTTCGCTGGCCCGGCCCTTGCGGACAGTGCCTAAGATGACCGGGATAAAAATGGGGCGTTCCGTGTTCATCAGAAATTTGCTCCTCGCTTTGCGCTCAATCTTAAGCGGCCTACATTACGCGCATCAAGCATAACACCGAGCGGGACGCGAAAGGGCTTGAGGCAGAGGCTCCCGAAGTCGTCGCTCAATTCTTGTCTGCTCCGCCACCATGGCCGCGCGAGAGGACAGGAGCAGCACTTATAGGATATGATCTTTATACTAGCGACAGCGTGAGGGGGAGTTGTCCGGGGCAACCCGGTTTGCAGAGACGACTTTGCGACCGCTTCCGACACGATACAAAGAGCACAGGGGGATTAGAGACGTGAGCGTGGCCGAGATTGAAAAGACGGGGCCGACCGATTTTGAGCTGGCGCAAAAGTCTGCGTCGGGTGATATAGAGTCGTTTGAGGAGCTTTATCGCCGCCATTTCCGGCGGGTTTACTCTCTGGCCCTGCGCATGACCGGAAGCCCGGAAGAGGCCGAAGACCTGACGCAGGATACCTTCACACACCTCTACAATAAGATCGGAAGCTTTCGCGGCGAGTCTGCCTTTACCACCTGGCTGCACCGGATGACGGTCAATCAGGTCTTGATGCACTTTCGCCGCCGCAAGAGCCGGCCCGAATTCACAGCCTTCAGCAATGAAGAGGGCGAAACCCCCGTGCAAATCGTTCAGGGCACAGAGAATCAGGACAAAATGCCCGTCGTTGATCGCATTATCCTTGAGAACGCGATCTCGAAATTGCCGCCCGGCTACCGCAGCGTCTTCGTCCTGCACGACGTGGAAGGACACGAGCACGGCGAGATAGCTGAGATGCTGGGCATCTCGGAAGGAACCAGTAAGTCGCAGCTACACAAGGCGCGGCTGAAATTAAGGGCGCTCATCAGGCAACAGGCGGCCAATAATTAGAGTCTAACAGGGTTTTGCAGGAACCGATCCGCCGTAAAGGGAATTAAGAATATGGAATGTGCAAAGAGTTTAGAGCTATTGAGCGATTTTCATGACAACGCGCTTGACGAGACGTTGCGCGTGGAAGTCAGAACCCACCTCGATGAGTGTCGCCCTTGCGCGGGAGTGTTCCGCGACCTTGACACCATCGTGCTGGCGGCGACGGTGCTGCGCTCCGAGCCGGGCGTGGCCTTCCCCGACGAACAGCTTATCTGGCAGCGCATGAGCATCGGCAATGGCCCTGTCCATTAATAGAGATTGACCGTCAAACGTCCGTGGCCTCTCTCGCCTGCGGCCCGCGCTTGTAGTCTTGACCGGCCCTGATGCCCTCCTTAAAATGGTGTGCCAGTTCCCCACGTCTTGAGCCCCTTTGAAGTAAACCGTAATTCAAGGA
>DATLMN010000306.1:0-18041 GCA_035537255.1 Pyrinomonadaceae bacterium
TCTTGACACCCTCAAGGCCGCGCCCGTATATTCAAAACAGGATACGCGGATGTGGCGAAATTGGCAGACGCGCAGGTCTCAGAAGCCTGTGGTAGCGATACCGTGGTGGTTCAAGTCCACTCATCCGCATAAGAAAAGGCAGAAGTGAAGAGGGCAATTGCAGCCACTTTTCACTTCTGCTTTTTTACTTTTGCCACTTCCCTTTTCAGTTGATGGCTTCAGACATATCATCCGGCCCTTGCTGCGCCGTCCGGACATCTGCGACCAGCAGCGGCTGCTCCTGAAAGAGCGACGAATTGAGCAGCGTCTGCACCCAGTATTCGCCGGGCGTCTGGAAAGAGACGTTAACGAAAAAATGTATGTTATCGGCAAACCCGCCGGGCGCGATCTCGAAATGCGTGGGCTGCGAGACGACGATGGGCTGCTTTTTATCCGGCGTCAGAATACGCACCTCCGAAAGATGCGAGCCCGTGCCGTGCCAGTGATTGACGACGGCGAACTTGATCAGCGAGACGGGCAACTGCTGCACGAGGATGTTTTGAAAAACGCCCATCAGTGATAGCTTGTTGCCGACCTCCAGACGCACATCATCGCAAAGAAGCGTGTACACGAGTTCCAATTTTTCCGCCTGTCCGGTTGTCGCCATTTCTTCTCCATAGATGTCAGATGCTGGATATTAGATATTAGTAAAAGACCTCAAACGCTTTTACCGCCATCTAACATCTGACATCCAGTATCCGTCATTGATCTGTCATTCACTTATCTGTCATTTGAGCATTTCTCTGAGCGCCGCTTCGTCGATCACGCGCAGGCCGAGCGCCGTGGCCTTATCGAGCTTCGATCCGGCGTCTTCGCCTGCCACGACGTAGTCCGTCTTTTTGCTCACGGTCGAGGTCACGCGCCCGCCTCGCGCCTCTATCAACGCACGCGCTTCATCGCGCGTCAGGCTTTCGAGCTTGCCCGTCAGGACGAACTGCTTGCCCGCGAACTCCTCGGAATGAATCTGGCCAGCGCCCCTTTCAAGTTCCGTGCGCACGCCCGCTCGTCGCAAGCGTTCGCACAATTCCAGATTGCCCGCATCATCGAACCAGTCGCGCACGCTCTCTGCCACCGTCAAACCGATCTCGTGAATGGCATCGAGTTCTTCGACGCTCGCTGTGGCGAGGCGTTGGAGCGATGGGAAACTGCGCGCGAGAATCCCTGCGGTTCTCTCGCCGACGTGGCGTATGCCAAGGCCGTAAACGAGTTGTGGAAGATCGCGCGACTTGCTGGCCTCTATCTGTCCTATAAGATTGGCCGCAGACTTTTCCGCCATGCGTTCAAGCGCGGCGACTTCAGCCAGCTCTAATTTGTAAAGATCGCCCACGTCGCGCACCATCTTTTTTTCGACGAGCTGTTCGACGAGGGCAAAGCCTAAGCCCTCTATACGCATGGCGCGGCGCGAAGCGAAATGGAGCAGTCTGGCTTTAAGCTGCGCGGGACAATCCGCCGCCACACAACGCGAGACGACTTCGCCTTCGGGCCTAGAGATAATCCCGCCGCACACCGGACATTTCTTCGGCATACGAAAGCGTTTCTCTTCGCCAGTGCGACGCGACTCGACGACCTTGATGACCTTCGGAATAATCTCGCCGCTCTTTTCGATCAGGACCCAGTCGCCCACACGCACGTCAAGACGTTTGATCTCGTCCTCGTTATGCAGCGTGGCGCGCGCCACCACAGTGCCTGCGAGCAGCACAGGCTCTAGATTGGCGACGGGCGTGAGCGCGCCCGTGCGTCCGACCTGGACGACGATTGATTGCACCTGCGTGGTCGCCTGCCGCGCGGGATATTTATAAGCGATGGCCCAGCGCGGGGCTTTCTGCGTCGCGCCGAACTCGTCCTGCAATGCGTTGGAATTTACTTTGACGACGACGCCGTCGATCTCATAATCAAGCTCGTCGCGTTTCAATTCCATCTGGTTGCAGAAATCTATCACTTCGTCTATCGAAGAGCAGAGAGCGCGATTCGGATTGACGCGAAAGCCTGCGCGCTCAAGCCACTCGAAGGACTGCCAATGCGCGGCAAAGGCTTTGCGCTCGCCTGTGATAACGTCATACGGAAACATTTCCAGGCGGCGCGACGCGACGATCTTTGGGTCTAGCTGACGAATCGTCCCGGCGGCGGCGTTGCGCGGATTGGCAAAACGCTGCGCGCCCTCCTCCTCACGCTCCATGTTGATTCGCTCAAAGACGCGACGCGGCAGGTAGGCTTCGCCCCGCACCTCTACATCAGTGATTGCGGAGTTCGCGCCGTCAATCTTTAACTTGAGCGGAACGCTGCGGATCGTGCGTACGTTCTGCGTCACGTCCTCGCCGCGCGTCCCGTCGCCGCGCGTCACGCCGCGCACAAACACGCCGCGCTCGTAGTGCAAAGAGATCGAGAGCCCGTCTATTTTCAACTCGGCCACATATTCAAAGGGACGGCCGTCGGCTAATCTGCGGCAGCGCTCGTCGAAGGCGCGCAGGTCGTCCAGGTTATAGCTGTTGTCCAGCGAGAGCATCGGTCGGCGATGCACATACTCTTCAAAGCCTTCGGCGGGTCGGCCTCCGACGCGAGATGTCGGACTGTCCGGCGTGATGAGATGAGGGTTTTCTTCCTCAAGCTGACGCAGTCTAGCGAACAGCAGGTCATACTCCATGTCGGAGATTTCGGGATTGTCATGGGAATGATAAAGCTCGTCATGACGACGAATCTCCTCGCGCAGGCTTTCGATCTCGCGCTCGATGCTCTTTATGCCGGTGGTCGACAACTTCCCTTTTATCCCTCCACGGTTTTGTCTGCTTACCTTGCGTTCAAACGCAGTTGCTCAATCATAACTTAATGATGTTGAAAGGCGCGCTTCTCAAACACGACTTACGACGAGCGCGGTTGACGGGCGAATGCCGCTTTTGTGTTGCTTGCTCTGTTGGCCCAGGTGATAGATGACGCGCCCGAAGAACTTTATATTTTGCAGAAAATCTTCGATGCGCAAATTCTCGTCCTGCCCGTGCGGGTTCGAGCCCTCGTAAGAAGTGCCGAACGAGACGACGGGCGTGGGCGGATCACTGACGCCGCAGATCGCGCCGACCGGCCCGCTTGAAGGATCCAGCGGGTAGATGATGGGCTCAGCGCCGTAAATCTCCGGCGCGCTTTCGATGGCGGCGCGCGCCACGGTCGACTGCGCGGAAGACTTGGCAAGCGGCGAAGAGCCCAGTTCTATGATCTCTATATCCTGAAAGCCGCGCACGTCCAGATGCTTTCTTAGAAGCTCGCCGACAAGTTCCGGCGTCAGGTCAGGCACGAGACGAAAATCGAGACGCGCCATCGCCGTCGAAGGCAGAACGGTCTTCGGGCCAGCTTCCGTGTGGCCTGTGTGTATGCCGCAGATCGTGCAGGTGGGCCCAAAGACATGCTCTTTGACGAGCGTTTGCCCGCGCATACCGCGCAGCCAGTTCGAGATGCGAAACTCGTGTTTTAATTCCGCTTCATCGAGCGAGATGTTTTTCAGCGCCTCTGCATCCTCGGCGGAGATCGGCGCGATGTGCGAAGAGAAACCGTCGATGGTAATGACGCCCTTCGGCGAGGTGACGGTCGAGAGCGCCTGCACCAGCCGCCATGCAGGGTTGGGCACAATCGCGCCCCACTTGGAATGAAGGTCTGCGCGCGCGCCGTGTACGCGAAGCTCCAAAAAGGTGATGCCCTTGAAGCCCAAGCTGATGACCAGACGCTCCTGCGAATCCTTGTAGCCGTCGTCCCAGATACAACCTTCCGCGCTCAGCAGATCAGCCTGCTCTGTCGCAAAGCGAAAGATGGAGGGGCTGCCGATACTGTCTTCGCCGCTGACGATAAAGCGCAGACAGACGGGCAGCTTACCGAAGCTCTTCTGGTAAGCCTCTACGGCGGCGAGGCGCGCGACCAGATCGCCTTTGCTGTTGGCCGCGCCGCGCGCATAAATTTTTCCGTCGATGATAGTCGCGGCAAATGGGCCGGAAGTCCAACTGGTCAATTGCCCGACGGGCTGCACGTCATAATGGCCGTAGACCAGGAAGGTGCGCGGGCCAGCGCCGCATTCGCCGAAGACCACCGGAAAGCCGCTGCCGATCTTAAAGGTGCGCGTGCCAGCGCCCGCGCGCTGCATCAATTGCTCGACCGCTTCAGCCGTCGCACGCATCCCCGTACCACGCGCCGCCACGGACGGCATGCGACACATCGCCTGCAAGCGCTCTGTAAAGGAGCGCGCATGGCGTTCAACGTAACGATCAAAGCGTGCGAAAGTCATACCTTTAAGTGACAAGTAACAAGTGACAAGTGACGAGCAAGAAGTTTTCCACCTCTCTCATCCGACAAGCGATGAGCAGGAAGTTTTTTCCGTCGTGCTCATCTTATCATCTATCGACGGCGTTCTTCTCATAAAGCAGGTAACGCGGACGCGAGGGGTCGCGCTCGAACCCTGCGCAGACGAGCCCACTGTCGAAGGCGTTTGTGAACTCTGCGCGAATGCGCAGTTGCTCGCGTCGCGCGGCGGCCGCATCATGCTTTAACAAAGCGATCCAATCGGGCGGTATTTCGATAGTCGTGATTGGAGCAGTATCTTCTGTAAAGGCTCGCCCCTCGGCTCTGGCGCGCACGCGCGTTGAATCCAGCTCCCAATCGGCGAACAAGCGATCACTGTCGATGACGGACGCTGCCGTGTCTCCGACGGCTTCGGCATAATCCGTGCCCGTCCCGAAAAAATTGATGCCGTAGGAGCGAGTGGTCACGCCCAGACGATTGAGATTGAAATGGGCATTGCGCGCCTGCATGGGATTCCAGGACCAGGTGATGTAGCGACGCCCTTCGCACAGGACTCTCTCGCGCTGCGCCCATTTGAGCAGCGCGCCCACACCCTTATTCTGAAAGGCGAAGGCGACGGCCATCATGTGCGAATAGCCTATGATCTCCTGGCCGCGCACGCCGACCATCAAATGAGCGAAGCCGACAAGCCGATCCTGCCTGTCAAAAGCGCCGAGCGTCCATCCGCCCGCGCGACGCGAGGCGATCAGGTGACGACGCGGCGAAATCTCTATGTCCGGCTCCCTAAAAACTTCGCGCTGCAATTGAACACAGGCCTCGAACTCTTCAATCGTCATGCACTGGCGCACTTCTATCTCCTGCGCCTCGCCGCCGCCACCCTCCGCCTCATGTTCCGTGTGCGCTGACATAAACCAAAAGCTCCAGCAAATGAAGGGATGAGGGCGGAGGGATGAGGGATGAAAAGAATGCTGATTCAAGTTGAATCATTCTTCATTCATCCCTCATCCCTCCGCCCTCATCCCTTCGTTGGTCTTGCGGGTATTTCTATTTTGACGAGGAGTCCGCCCGTGGCGGCGCTCTCCAATTTGACCGTGCCGCCGATGGCGTCTATCAAACGGCGCGCGATGATCAATCCCAGCTCGTTCATGTTTGAAGCCTGCTCGCTCGGCGCATCCAGATGCACAGGCTCGAAGACGCGTGACATATCTTGCAGACGCTCGCCCGCGTCCTCGATGGTGATTTGATAGCCCGGCGACGAGAGATTTTCGACGCCGATGATGACGGTTGCGCCTGCGGGGCTGCGGCCAATCGCGTGCGCCAGAAAGTTGTAGAGCACCTGCCGCAGCTTGCCCTCATCGGAAACGATAGTCCCTATGGTCTCGCCTAACTGGCAATCGACCTTGACATCCTGCTTCTGCGCCAGACGCGCCACGGCCTGACACGACTCGCGCAAAGCCTGTCGCAGAGAGAATTCGTGTAGGAACAACTCCGTCTGTCCGGCTTCGAGCCGCGAGAGGTCTACCAGTTGATTAAGGCTCGATTGCAGTTGCTGCCCCGAAGACTGAATCTTGTCGCAATAGCGTCGCTGCGTATCGCTTAGGTCTTCCTGATCTAAAAGAATCTCCGTAAAGCCGAGGATGGAAGTCAGAGGTGTTCGCAGCTCATGAGACATGCGTGCGAGAAAGAGCGAGCGATAGCGCGCCACGCGCTGTAATTCACGGTTTGCCTCTTCAAGGTCACGGCTGCGCTCTTGCAGCTCTTCGACCAGATGTTCGATGCGGTCATGCTGCTCATGCAGCGCCGCTGCGCGTCGCGCGTTGCCGACGGCGATGACAATCGGCGCGGCGATAAAGCGTATGCCGTTGAGCGCCGCGCGCAGGCGTTCCGGATAAGCCGTGACCGCGACGAGCGCGCCGACCAGCGTGCCGCGCGCGTGGATAGGCATGGCGACGCCAGCGTATAACCCCGCTCTTTCCAGAGCCTCGCGGTACTCTGCATCGCTTTCTTCCGCTTCACCGTTCCCTTCGTCCAACCAGACCTGTAGCTCGCGCCCGACGCGCTCTACCGTCGCGGCCAGCATCGCTCCGACTTCCTGCGCACGCGCCTGATCGAAATGCGCGTGCGTGTGGATGGCGCTCTGGCTCAAGCGCCCGTCGCCGTTGCGCAGGTAGATGATGATGCAGCACAAATCCCAGTGGCGCAGGATCATCTCTGAAAAGGCTGCGCAAACATCACTGGGGGTGCTGACGGTGGGCGAAAAGGTCTGAGTATAGAAGAGGTCGACGATCTCTGCGCTCAAAGCATGCAGCTCGCTCGGCGGCCTGTCATTGCCGGTCTCCGCTTTTTCTCGCGAAGAAGATGTATTAGTCCCTTTGCCTGTTACCTGCTTACTCATTTCACGCATGGCGCGGCCTTCGGTTCGCACGAAAGCAAAGTTGGCCTTGACCGCTGACTTATCTGAAATTTGTTAAGAGAACTATAGAGCGCAGCACCTGCGAGTGTCAAAGAGGCTCAAGGTGAGAAGAGCTAGGCACACTTCTCTGATCTTCCTTATTCTCAAATGGCGCGCGCCTGCGCTATAGTGTTTTGAGGAGGGCAACGCAACTTTTGCCCGCCCAACAGAGCACCGCCGCCGAACTGATAGACTTATTAGTGGGGTCAGCGAATTGGCGCAAGCGCTCTTCAAAGTCCGGGTCCCATCACATGAATGGACAACTGTCAGAGCATCCGCTCGGGGAACTCATACAGGAAATAGCTACGGCAGGTCTTTCAGGCTCTCTGCGTCTGTCGCACGAGCGCGTCAAGGTGGCCGTCTACTTCGAGCAGGGCGGCATCGTTTACGCCACCTCGAACCTGCGCCAGCACAGGCTCTCCGAATGTGCGCGACGCTGGGGCATCGTCTCTATACAGCAACTGGCGAGCGCTCGCGAAAACGTGCCGGACATTCAACTGGGTCTAGAACTGGTCGCGAAAGGCGAGATGACTCCCAAAGAGTTTGAAGAGTTACTGGCACGGCAGGCCATAGAGGTGCTGCGCCCGGCGCTGCTGTGGACTAAAGGCGCATGGGATTTCGATCCTCGCGTGCGCCTCTCCGTAGAGGTCAATGGAAGAGTACAGACGCAGGAGCTTTTGATGGAGTCTGCGCGTCGCCTGCCGCCAGAATTTATCGCCAAGAGATTGACGAGCGCAGGCGACGAGGAGAAATTATCGCCCGCGTCGCTCGCCGCCAACGGGCTACAGCTTCTGCCCGCAGAGGCGTTCGTCCTCTCGCGCGTCGACGCGCCCATAGCTTTATCAGAGTTGACGATGATCAGCGGGTTGCCGGAGACCGATACGCTGCAAGCCCTCTATGTGTTAATGCTCGGCGGGCTCGTCTGTCGCGAAGGCCGTCCCGCTACTTTTACTCCCGAACAGATTGCCAGAGCACGCGCCGTCAAGACTTCGACGCAGACGCGCGTCGTTCCCGCACGATCAGATACTTGGACAGAGCCTGCGCCCGGCGCAACTCAGACCACGTCGGCTGCTCCAAGTGTTGAGAGCGCGCCGCCGACAGAGACGGCTTCGAACCCGCACAATGATGTCTACGCATTGTTCGCGCGCCTTGACGATGCGGAGAATCATTATCACGTGCTCGACCTCAGTCGTGATTCGGATGCTTCAGAGATCAAGCGCGCTTATCACAGCCTGGCTAAGCGCTTTCACCCGGATCGTTTTCATAAGGACGCCGATCCGAAGCTCTACCTGCGCATAGAGGAATCGTTCGCCAGAATCTCGCAGGCTTACGAGACGCTCAAAGACCAGAACACGCGCGCCCTTTATGATCGCAGCATAGATTTGGCGTCGAGAGCGCGCGCACGCACAGCACAGCGCAGCGAGGCGATGCGCCCCTCCGAGGAAAAGGATGCTGGCGGAAAACAGTCTGCGCCGCCGCCCGGTGCGCCGCCTTCGGGTGCGCGCACCGCCACTGCGCAACCGGAAGAGCTTTACCAGCGCGGCGTGGCCGCCCTGCAACAGGGCAACACGCAACTGGCGCTCTCATATTTAGGAGAAGCGGCGCAGAAGATGCCAAAGCAAGCGCGTTATCGCGCGCAATATGGCCGTGCGCTCGCCGCCAGCCAGCAGACGCGCCGCCAGGCCGAAGCTGAATTTCAGGCCGCCATCGCACTCGACCACGCAAACGCCTCTTACAGAGTGTTGCTCGCCAGGCTTTACGCCGAGATGGGCATGGTGCGCCGCGCACAGAGCGAGGTGGAACGCGCGCTCTCCATTGAGCCGAAGAATGAACAGGCACGCCTGCTGCTCGACAAACTGAAAGGCAAAGGTTAAAAAGAAGGATGAAGGCGGAAGGATGAAAGTACAAAGCTCAAATCTTAAGCTTTAAAAATTTAGAAGCCGTTTGAAAAATCTGTGAGGTCGCTGAAAGCGACCCATTTAATAGCCGGGGGCAGCGCCCCCGGTTCAGTCAATCAAACAGTACGCGACCCTGACAGGGTCGTACCACGCCTTCATTAGTGCGACCCTTTCAGGGTCGGAAATGGTCGTTGACGGTGTTCCGGGGGCGCTGCCCCCGGCTATTGCGTGTATCCCCTGCGGGGATATGTAAGATTTTTCAAACAGCTTCTTAAGTCGTTTCGTTTTTTGAGCGTGTCACTTATCTTTTACTAATCTATCATGGCTACAACTCAGCTTGATTTTGCCGAACACGAGCGCGCGCTCGGCGAGGTTTTCGTCGAACTGGCTTCCGTGTCGGATCATTTCGAAGCTTATAGCAACCCGCATGCGCTGCGCGTCGCGCGACTCGCCGACGATGTCGCCAAGCTTTTCAAGCTGGCGCGGCAAGACCGCTCGTCGCTGCGCATCGCGGCGCTGGCGCATGATATGGGCGAGGTCGCGATGGAGCGCGAATATATACGCCGCGCCGGGCCGCTCAACCCGGAAGAGCGCCTGGATCTGGCGCGCCATCCGCTGTTCGGCGAGAGCGAGGCCGCGCGCTCCGGCGCAGATCGCGGCGCGCAGCTACTGGTTCGCTGGCATCAGGAATGGTGGAACGGATTGGGTTATCCGGACGCTCTGGCGCGCGAGCAGATTCCTCTGGCGGCCAGAATTCTGCGCGTCGCGGACGCTTACGCCTCTCTGACGGACAGGCGGCCGTTTCGCCCCGCCCGCACAGAAGAGGAAGCGCGCAGGCATTTGACGGAGTGGGCCGGTCTCGAATTCGATCCGCGAGTCGTAGAGGCTTTCCTCTCGCTCGACGAAATCCCTGAGCTTCGTTCCTTCGCCCCCGCTGAGGTCGCGAGCCCCGCATCAGGAAACGGAAATTTTGAATGGAGCGACGCGCAGGGCTTTTAAGCTCGCCGCGAAAGATTTTTTTTTACCAGCGAACTATGTACAAAGCCTCAAGCACGATTCCTGCGGGTTGGCTCGCTTTTGAATTAAGCGTGCTGCGCCGCATCAAGTTTCGCTCCGTCGCGCTGCCCTTCAATGGCGAGCCGCATCTCGGCATCTACCTGAAAAATCTTGGCGTGCGCGTCTCTGCCAACGACCTGGCGCAGTGGTCCTGGATTAAGGCGACCGCTCACATCGAAAACAATTTCGAGCGCCTGACGGAAGAAGAGATCGCAGACCTGCTCGAAGACGGCTACATGCCGCGTGATGAATGGGGCAATGAGGGGATGCGGCGTTGGTTCAACGAAACGGACGCCGGTTGGTTCGACAACCTGCGCGACGGCGCAGAGAGATTTGAATCACAGACAAAGCGCGCTCTCGTCCTCTCCACAGGGATGCTGGTCGGCGATTACGTGCTCTCCTTCGACGACCGTACGCGAAGCCTGCGCCAGCCACTGTCTCTGCCGGATGTCTTCCGACGCGCCTGGCAATCACAGTCCCCGCCCGTCAACAATTCGCAGCGCAACCAGAGCGCCAATATGGAAGCGCGCGAATTCGTCGCACAGCAGCACACAGACCTTCTTTTCCTGCGCCTGCCGCGCGCGCGCAGCGAAACGGACGAGCGGCAGAGCAACCGGTTCTCTGCCTGGCGCGAAGAATGGGTGCGCGGCGGCAGTGATTTCTGGGACGAGTTGGAAAAAAGACGCGCGGGCAGACTCGGCGCGTATGCCGAGACCAAGCAGCAATACTTAAGCTTCGTCGAAGATTTACTCCGAACCGCCGCGCATCTTCCGGCCTGGGCCATCGCTCATGCCGAGAACGGTTTCGTCTCCACGGATGATCTGGTCGAATGCATCAGCCGCGTGCGCAAGGTCGAAGCCGTCTACACCAAAGATTTCTCCGAGTTGATGGGCGCTCGCGCCTCGATCATCACGGCATAAAATCAGCTTATTTCTAGTCTCGCGTATCGTTGAGCCGTTTGGTGGTGTGTTCCGTCACGCTCGGTGGTTGAGCCATCTCTGCCGTATCCACACGGCGCGCTCCGAAGTTCATCACATCCCACATGAGCGCGACGAGGATTACGAGAAACGCCGCCGGGAGGGTGCATGTGGTTGTCGGTAAACGCTAACCCGATGTAAGTGGTCAGCGATAAGCTCAACGTCAAAGAGAGCCAACAATCAATCGCCATAAACCTTCGTGGTTGTTCCGGTGACGAAATTGCTTACACCTCTCACAGTATTCTCCACGCTCATGCGTATGGTCATATTGCTCTTGAACAGCTTACTCGCGGTTCCGGCCCCGAAGTTCTCGTCCAGAAGCTCTGCTGAAAAAAGGAAAGATTCTCTGTTGCCACGGTTATCAGCGCCCCTCTCTCCGGCTACCAGAGTCTTATTCGCGCCTATGAAAAGCCTGTTCAAGGTGATTCTCCATTTTCCATTCAGAGGCTCACCCGTCACAGGGTCGTTGAGATCATTGAAAACTTCGCTCTCAAGCTCGATGACCGGCAGAGTGATGACTCTGAAAAAATCCTGCCCGTCGTTGCGATACCCGAACCTCTGGCGCAGGTAAACATCGACCAGAAAGTAATTTTTAACCGTCTTGCCGGGGATGGTAACCACTCCCGTCTGGAAATTAATCTGTTTTTCATCCGTAATGGGGGCGAGAGGCACAGAGGGCGGCGGCAGCGGGTCGCCTGTCCCAATGTCATTTCCATCTTCAGAGAAAGTGACCAACTCTTCACCCAGGGCTTTGATAAGCCGCACATTCTTTCCCTCGTAGGAAAGCTCCTGCGAGCCAACAGGCTGAAACACACAAAGGAATAGGACGAGCGACACTGACAGCGCGAAAGTCATTCTTTTCATCTTCATGAAAACTCCTTCCGTTAACGGCGGGCAGTAAGGTTAGATTACGAAAAGGCTGGGCGAGGAAGGTTACCAAGGCGAGCGCAGGCTCTGGGGGCCAGCCCGAGGACGATTCAAAACCGGCGCGAGACTACACTTAGAACAAATAACAAGTCAATTAGATTTTGAGCACAGCAAACTCATTGCCCGCCACGACCTATCGTTGAGCAATGTCGCATGACGCCCGAATTAAACGGGAGCGGAGACACCGCCAATAGATTTTAAGTCTCGCGCATGAAAGCAATGCTCTTCGCGCTCCGGTTGAATGAGTTGTTAGAATGCGGGTTCGCTCACCCTTCGAAAAGCCTTCGACCACTGCGCGCAATCACCAACACAATTACGTTTATGATGACCCCTATAGCCAAGGCCACCCAATACTTAACTGGACGCACTCTCTTCTTCAGGCAAATCAAGGTGATTATCCCCAGCGGCATCCAGATCAAGAGGCCAGAGATCAAACCTGGATTATATCCGGCGTTTCTTAACCCGGCAGCGACGTGGAATAATCCATTGACCAGCACAACCATTCCGAGGCAGATCATCAGCCACGTGCGGAAATTTAGCCGTCGCGATATGAACATGCCAGCGATCATCAACAGAAACGCCACGCCATTAAGGATAAGGAACTGTGTGGGCGTGAGGTTAGCGCCACTTATTTTGGACGGCGCTGTAGCGAGCGCTACCCCTGCCAGGTACTCTTCTGCGATATGAATTAAATAAGTGAGAGGGAATAACCAAGCCAAAGCAGGCTCAATCCTCTCCTGTCGACGCCAGTTGATCATTCGCATTCTCTGTTCGACGGATTCTAACGCCCGGATTAACACGTTGCCCGTGTATGACATTCAAGACAATCGTAATAACGCCCTATGAAAGGGATGTGATCGAGCAATCGGGTTGAATTGAGTGGTTAGACGCGGGCTTTATTTGTGTTCTCGCTTACTTCCGATGTGTCAGGAATTGTGAAGCGAAACGTCGAGCCCTGACCGGGTTCACTATTGACCGCCACTTGACCTCCGTGCGCTTCAACGAATTGCTTAACGATTGCCAGGCCGAGCCCCATCCCGCTTTTCTTGTCCGGATCAGTTTCTAATTTGTCGAACACCTTTTCCAGCCGGTCTGCCGGAATCCCTGCGCCGTTGTCGCTCACCCAACATTCAACGGCAGCGGATTCTTTGATCTCCCGTGCTCCGATAACAACTTCGCCGTTCGAGGTGTAATCGATGGCGTTAGAAATCAAGTTCTGAAAAATAAGGGTCAACATGTCGGCATCAACTGACGCCGTTAGCTCTGCGGGCACTTCGTTGAGCAAAGTCAGGTTCGAAGCAGCGGCCAGCGGACGCAGGTCGCTAAGGAGCAGTTCGACCAGTTCCCTTAGCTCTACTTCACGCCGCTCTACCCTTTCATTGATCTTCGTCTTCAGATTTGCTTCTTCCTGCACCACTTTAATGACCAGTGAATTTAAGCGGCCGACGTTACGGTGCATGGTTTCCAGCAATGACGCGGCACGCTCGTCCTTGATTACGTCCGGGACTGTCCGTTCGAGAAGCTTGGCCGCGATGGCGATGGCTGAAAGAGGAGTCCTTAGATCATGTGCGACGAAAGCTAAATGCTCTTCACGCCGTTGCTGTATCTCCAGAGCCTTTTGCGTGGCATACGTTTTCACCGCCAGTCCTATCGACATGTCAATGACGCGATTAATGGTGCGGTTGACTGGCCCGTGAAGACTCAGGTCATGCCTTTCGATAAGGTCCTGGATGACACCGCGCAGAGCGTTGTATTCGCCGACGACCTCCTCGACATCGAATCCGAGGCGGAGACGATCCAAGCCATGAATCACAGAATTCTTTTTTAATTCCCCGATCATTGACTCGTCGACATAAGCTTCCAACTCATCGGCCAGTTCCTCAAGCAAATCAGGGACGTGATCGTTGAGAGTTGGTACGTCGAGATTATGCGCCACAGAAAGTTGTCGTACCTCTTGACGCCATTGGGCGAGTAAGGTATCGCGCTCTAGTCTAATCAGCGTCGCAAGCGTGTGGAGATTTTCAGAGGACACTTTTTTCCTCCCCGTTAATCGTTCAGTTAGCTGTCGCCTAAATTCTTAATTCAATAGCACCCCGGCTCATCGCCCGGAGCATCAGTTCTACCTTAACACTTATTTCCGTCGAATGATTCCCCGCAACGAGCATCTAAACACTACTATGCCGAGTGATTAGACATAAACAGGCAGGAGAACGGCAAATACCGAACTATTTGGTAGTGTGTCGATTTGGACTTTATGAGCCGATGACCGTCTACTATCTTTGCGCGCCGGATCAGGGTAGCAAAGCAGAGGGTCATCAACTCTTTGCTTTTAACTGACTATTGACTGCTGATTACTGATTGCTCTTGACGATCACCAGCGTCTGGTCGTCGCTTCTGTCCTGTGTGCCGGACCAGTGCTCTATCTCGTCGAAGATGGCGTGCTGTAACTCTGCCGCGTGCATTCTTCTGTGACGGATGGCGAGCTTCATCAGTCGCTCTTCGCCATACTCTTCGCCGCCTTCCACGCTCTCTGCCTCCGTAATGCCGTCGGAGAAGATTAACAAGAGATCGCCCTTCTCAAGCTGGACGCTTGATTCCTCGTAGTTGGCCCAGTCGAACGCGCCGACCATGATTCCGCCCGTGACCAGTTGCTCCACAGTGCCGTTTGCACGTATCAGAAAAGGCGCATTGTGACCGGCGTTGGTGTATCTGAGGGTGCGCGTGCGCTCTTCGTAGATCGCCAGAAAGAGCGTCGCGAATCGGTTAGAGTCCGTGCTGCGGCAAAGCTGCTCGTTGATATTGGCCGTGATGCGCGAGACAGCGCCGTCCAGATCGGCATCGGCCACGACGTGCGCGAGCAGTTTGCTGCTGCCGCTACCGCTGCTGCTGCTTCCAGCCGAGACTGCGACGGCGCGCTCGGCTATTTCAAGACGCTCCGCAGTGATGGTCGTCTGCGCACGCAGCGCCGCTTGCAGATTCGACATCACGAGCGAGGCGGAGATGCCTTTGCCGGAGACATCGCCGAGCGCGAGCGTCAACAGTCCCGGCGCAATCTCTATGTAATCGTAATAATCGCCGGCCACGCCGCGCGCCGCGCGACAATCCGCAGAGATCGTCACCGTGCGCAGCGCAGGCACACCGCGCGGGAAAAGCTGCGCCTGCACTTCGGCGGCGATCTCTACTTCGCGCTCAAGACGCTCGCGCTCCACTCTTTCGTGCAGGAGCGATTCGATATTGGCCGCCATGTCGTTGAACGAACCGGCAAGCTCGCCCAGTTGATCGTGCGAGGGCACGCGCACGCGATGCGAAAAGTCTCCGCGCTTGATAAATTCCGTCCCGCGATAGAGCTTATGCACAGTGCCCGTGACGGCGCGCGTCATCCAGGCGGCGGCCAGCAGCGCCAGTACTTCGAAGACCAGAAACGTAATGGCAGTGCCGGTCAAAGCCCTGCGCCAGGTCTCTCCGGGCGCGCTGCTTCCCAAAAACTGTTTGCCCGCCAGAGCCCAAGACCATTCAAAGAGAAAGCTCAGGTTCTCTTCGGTCTTGCCAGTCTTCCAATTGGTTAGCGGCAACAGGACTGGATACACAGTCCCTTTCGGGATGGGCTCGCCGAATTGATCTCTGCGCAGCACGGCCTCCGTCATCTGCTCGAATCCCTTCTCGTCTTCGAGGCTCTGGTTTCCCGGATCGACTCTGACATTTGCCCCGGAGGGCCTGACGGTGGCGTGAGAGACTCTGACCATGCGTGCGGGATTGGCGAAAGAGGGACGATAGTGAACGCCCGTCGCCTCGCGATACTGCTCTACGAGAGCGCGGCTGACGGGCATGACAAGGAGCAGCGTAAAGGCTCTGCCGTTCATCGTCCCACGCGACAGAGCGCGCACAGAGGGAGAGATGTAGACCTCTTTTTCATCGACGGGCGGAGCAAAGCTGAGACCGCTCCACTCTGCGCGACCGCGCAGCCAGTCGGGCAAAGGAGCGCTCAAAGGCGTCGGCTCGTTGCCGAGCGCTCGGGTATTCTCGTCACTCTTTTCGCTGGTGAATTGCGCCGTCGCGTTGTGTCCTATCGCTGACGCATCCTCCGGCGCTTGAGCGCTGCCGAGCCACAAAGCCACACGCGCTCCCGGCAGCGCGCCCTGAAGCATCTGCGTGCGCTCGTCCAGCCATGCTTGAACAGCTTGCTCTGAAGTGTTCGCGGGCAAACGGGCGAGTGCTTCACTAAGCGCGTGCGCGCTCATCTGCGACTGCTTCTGCATCGTATTGAACTGCGTGGCGAGCAGTCGCGCCATCCCCTGACTTGAGCCGCCAAAGGCCGATAGCAGACCAAGCACGACGAGCAGCACAATCGGAGTCAGCCCGACAAACAGATAAGTGATCGCCAGACGACGGCGCACACGCCACAGCAGACGGCGTTTGAGCCACCGCACAGTCTTGAAGCCATAATAAAGGAGCGTGAAACAGACCAGCAGGAGAGTAATAAAGCCGAAGACACGCCCGACGGGAAGCACCCTGTAAAGCGGGCTGTCGCGCACGATCAACCACACCACGAAGATGATCGCCGCAGCCATCGCCACACGCGGCATCACTCTGCGCAAAGCTTCGCGCACGCGTCCTACGGTGCGCTTTACTTTGCTGATTGCTGTCCCCACGCGCCTACGCATTCAACCTCCCCTCTAGCCATTTTGGATTTTAGATTTTGGATTTTGGATTGGCGATTAGTGCAGCTTGAATCAGAGATATTCAAATTTGAAAGTCACTGATTTGAAACCTCAAATAGAACAGCTCAATCTACCGTTTCCATCTCCCTTAATCCAAAATCCAAAATCTAAAATCCAAAATGTTATTACGACGGCCATCGCGCCGCAGGTTTCAACTTGCAGATACTAACACGGCTTTGTTTTCTTCCACTTCATCGTCGGCGCTCTCCGAAGACTGTGGCAAGCTCAGTCTACGCATGGCGAAAAGTATCAGCCACAACACGCCCGGGCTGGCCGACAGCAAGCCGGAGATGACCGTCAACGTGCGCGCAGAGATAAAGCGCAGAGACCACCCGGCGACGATCATCGACAGGCTCATGACGAAGATTTCCGCCGCGCGATCCGTCGTAAAGACGCGCCCGCGCAATCCGTCCGGCAACATACGCATCAACAGCGTCTCCTGCACGGCGAACTCTATGGACACGACCAGACGCGAAAGAAAGAGCATCGTGCCGGACAGCCACAGCGTCGGCATCAATCCCGCGAGCGCGAAAAAGATGCCATGCGCGATCAACATCCATCCCATAAAAGAGGCCGTCGCTTTGTGCAGCTCGACCTGTGCGCCGATGCGCCGCGCCAACATCATACCTATGAAGAGACCAGCGCCGACGACCGTATAGAGCGCTGCGACATTGAAGTCCGCCTGCTCGCCTTTTCCGTCTGCGAAGACCACCGCGCCCAGCCTCTCATAGAGCAGATTGCAAGCGCCGCCTCCCGTCGCCCAGAGGATATTGACGCCGATCAGCGCGAAGACCAATTTGTGCTGCACAATATAGGTCCAGCCCTCGCGCATGTCTGCAACGACGCGCAGTCGCGGCTTCTTCGCGGACAACTCTGCTTCCATCAAAGGCTCTGCTGTCTGCTGTCTCATCTCTCGACCGGGTATGAGCCAGACGTAATAGGCAGAGATCAGGAAAGAGAGCGCGTCGACGACAAAGGCCGTCGCATAGCCGAAGCGCGCAGCCGTCGCTCCGCCGAGCGCCGCGCCGACCGCCATCAAAAGGAAGCGCGACGAAAACATTAAGGCGTTTGCCGCGAGCAGCCCACGATCTCCCGCCAAGTTCGGCACAGCGCCGTTCTTGGCCGCCTCGAATAATGCTCCCAGCAGTGAAGAGATGATCGTACAACTGTAAGCGATCCACAGGTCTTCAGGTTTTCTGACGAACAGGAATCCGAGCACGACCAGAGCGCGCCCTGCATCCGAGACGATCATCACAGTGCGGCGCGACCAGCGATCAGCCAGCGCTCCCGCCACCGGCGCAAACACCGCGAACGGCGCGAGCCGCAAAAAGATGATCAGCGCCGTCGCTTCCGCAGAGCCAGCCGTGACCGTACGCACCAGTCCCAGCACCGCTATAAAGTCGAACCAGCTACCTAATTCGGAAATGATCTGCCCCGTCCACAATCGCCTGAACGAGCGATTGCCTCTGAGCAATTGCATGTATGTTAACGAAGCCATAACTCACCTCTGCAAAACCTCGGAAGCCCAGGCGAGAGTATTTCAGGAAGCTGCTTAAAAAGTCTTTAAGACTTCTTAGGAACTCTCTTTCCCACGCAGCCCTTTCTCTCGCCTTGCTTCCAATCAAAAGAGCCGCCGGATAAAAACTCCTGGCGGCTCGCAGCCTTTCGATCTAGGTTTGGGAAACGTTTTATCCTCCAG
>DATLMN010000307.1:0-8967 GCA_035537255.1 Pyrinomonadaceae bacterium
GTTCCAACGCACGGCGAAGTGTCGCGCCCGTCACTTCGATCTTGACGACCTCCGTGCCAAACGGAAGGATAGCGAGCACGTCATGCTTGCTCAAAGCGCCCGGCTCAAAGATCGTATCGGCGCGAATCGAGCCGCCGTTGAGCAGCGCCACATCAGCGCCCACGGCCTCGCGCAAAGCGTCCGCGACGAAATCTCCGACGTTCGTCTCGCCCGTGCGATTGGCTTCGCTGCGCGCATCAAGGCGCACGTTGGTGCGCCCGACCATTTCAGAATAGGTCGCCAGTGCCTCTTTGTACTTCTCAGTGACGGCGGCGAACTGTGGATCGTCCGCGATCTTGTCGTCAACGGGAATGACTTCCCAATCAACGCTCTGAAGCTTGCCGGTCGCGCGGTCAACCGTCAGATCAAAGCGCCCTAGTTGTCGCGCGTCCGCCGTCATCTTAAAGATAGGCGTGCGTCCAGCCAGAGCTTGCAGCAGCGTGTGCTCGTGCCCGCCGACGATGAGGTCTATTTCGGGAACGCAGCGCGCCAGCTCCTTGTCTTCACGCATAGAGAGATGTGTGAGGGCGACGATGATCTGCGCGCCGGCGGCTCGCATCTGCGGCACGACGCGCCTTGCCGTCTCGCACGAGCCCAGAATCTTAACGTCCGGGCCGGGCCTTGAAGTCGTCGTCGTCTCGGGCAGCAAAATCCCGAAGATGCCGAGCTTAATGCCGTCCATCTCGCGTATCACGAAGGGCGGCATGCCGCCAAAAGATTTCCCGTCCTTATCCTGGACGTTGGCGGCGATCCATTGAAAGCGTGATTCCTTCATGCGCTTGAGCAATTCGTCCGGGCCAAAGTCGAACTCGTGATTGCCTAGCGTCGCGTAGTCCAGCCCTATGTTGTTCCAGGCATCAATCATCTGCTGTCCCTTGTACTTGATGGACTCGACAGAGGGCGAGATGGTATCGCCGCTAAAGAGAAAGAGCGTGTTCGGCGAATCCTTCATGATCTGCTTGCGCAGCGTAGAGACGCGCGCTAAGCCCCCCTCCGTCCCACGCTCAACGGGCATGAACTGGTAGACATCGTTGACTTGCAGAATCGTGATGCGTACGCACCCTTTCGGCGTCACGGTTTGCGCCGGGACGGAGGTGACAAGGAGAAGCGTCAGCAGTAGTGCGAGCGCCATGCGTCGCGGGAACAACGGAATCAAAGCCATGAGACAGTTTCCTCCCAGAGGGGCTGTGGTTAAAGAGAGATGTCCGGCTCATCAATTGCGCTCCCGGAGAGCATGGTCACATTCTTGAACGAAAGAGTTGTGACCGAAGCTTCCGTATGAAGGCGCTTGATCGGTCGCCGAACTAGAGAGTCGCGCGAGACTTGCATTATACTTCAGCCTGATAGAAGCGCGCCAAACGCAAGACCTTTTTATCAGCCCCTGGCTCAATAGAGCTTCAAGAGCGCGTATGATTAAGCTGAAAGTTTAGAGAGGAGGACGTGCGACGTGCGCTCCTCTGAATCGTTCCTGAATCGGAGATAAATGAGCAAACAGCATTCTTTAACCGTCGAGATCAGTACAGAATTGGGCCAACCGGCCGCGCATGAAGCGGTCGCCGTCTGCGTCTTTGAGGACGCGCCGCACGCAAGCTTTAAAGCCGGGGATGACCTGCAAAGCACCTGCGAAGCGCTCGTGCGAAGTGGCGAGTTCAAGGGGCAGACGGGCACGTCCCAACTCTTTTATCAGGCGAGCGCGAACGGCACACAGCCTCGTCGCCTGCTGCTGTTGGGCCTGAGCTCGCGCGCCGATATGAACGCGCATGTGCTGCAAAGGGCCGCCGGACTTGCGGCGCGCGCCGCGCGAGCCGGACGCATCAAGCATCTATATTTCATGCTGCCGACTGCGGGCGACCAGCGCTCATGGACTCGCGCCGTAGCCGAAGGCGCAACGCTTGGCCTTTACGAAGTAGACTTTTATCAGAACAAAGAAGAGGAAACGCCCGAGCTTGAACGCCTCACCGTCGTCGCCAATGCAGACGTTGTTAATCTGCACGCCGAAGTGGAGCGCGCACGTATCATCGCAGAGGCCGTCAACTGGACACGCGCTCTGGCGGACGAGCCCGGCGCTGGCCTTCCTCCGCGCGAGTTCGCGCGCCGCGCCACAGAGATGGCCGAAGAGTTCGGGCTGATAGTCGAAACGCTCGACGCTGAAGAGGTGCGCGCGCGCGGGATGGGCGGGCTCTGGGGCGTGGGCCGTGGCTCTGAAGAGAAGCCCGCGCTGATCGTTATACGTTACGAGCCGGAGGGCACGGCCAACGATAACGCCAATGCAACTGCTGCCGATGAGCTATGGGCCTTCGTCGGCAAAGGAATCACCTTTGACACGGGCGGCATCTCCTTAAAGCACGGCCTTGATATGTACGAGATGAAGACCGACATGGCTGGGGGCGCTGCTGTGCTAGGCGCGCTTCGCGCCATCGCACAGCTCAAGCCACCACAAAGGGTCGTCGGCATTATCCCCGCAGCAGAGAATATGCCGTCAGGCCACGCCATCAAACCCGGCGACGTGATCAAGACATTCGCAGGCTACACGATTGAAGTCGTGGACACGGATGCCGAAGGACGGCTCGTGCTGGCCGACGGCATCGCTTACGCCCGCTCACTCGGAGCAAAGCGTATCGTCGATCTGGCGACGCTGACAGGCTCAATCATCATCGCGCTCGGCGATAAACGCACGGGCCTCTTCAGTAATGATGATGCGTGGGCCAAGCGCGTCACAGATGCGGCCACGCGCGCGGGCGAGCCCGTCTGGCGTATGCCCGTCAGCGATGATTATAAAAAGCGCATCGAAAGCCCAATCGCCGATTTCAAGAATTACGGCGGACGCCCGGACGCAACTGCCGCCGCTCTGCTGCTGAGCAAGTTTGCCGCCGGCACGCCCTGGGTACATCTGGACATCGCAGGCACAGCCTGGTACGACGAAGCGCAGCCGCACGCGCCCAAAGGCTCTTCAGGCACAGGCGTGCGTACACTCGTCGAGCTTGTCTGCGGCGACGACGCCGCGACTTCTTAGCTCTATGACTTTTGCAGATTTGTTCGAGACGCTTTCGTGGAAGCCGATACGCAATTGCCCCGGCAGATATGTCCTGCAAGGAGCGAACAGTACTTGGCTTCGCGTTGAAGAGTTGACGGGACGTGAAATTAAAGTTAGCGCGCACAGGGTAAGCGCGGCACGCGACCTTGTACTGGTCGCCGCGCTGGATGGTGGCGGCGGCATCATCTCTTACCAAAGAGAAGACGGCACGCTTCTTCACACGCTCAACACGCCAGAAGGATTTCAGAGAAAATTACAGCAGCTTGGCATCAAGCTTGCGGAGCAAGATAGATTTGTCGCTTGACGAGACGATTTTTTTAACGGGCTTTCCGGGCTTTATCGCCGGGCGGCTGGTCGAGCGTCTGGCCCGCGAGGGCGCGCGTTTTCTGCTGCTCGTCCAACCCAACTTTCTTGAGCGCGCACGACTGGACACGGCGCGCATCGCTCGCGAGACAGGCACGCCCGCCGAGAACTTTCGCATCCTCGAAGGCGATATTACTCAGGAGGACCTGGGGCTTTCCGCGAAGGAACTTGAAGTAGCGCGCCGCGAGACGACCATCGTCTTTCACCTCGCGGCCATCTACGATCTGGCCGTCGCGCGCGAAGTGGCCCTGCGCGTCAATGTCGAAGGCACGCGCCACGTCAACCGCTTCGCGCAATCTCTCTCCCGCCTGCGACGCTATCACTACGTCTCGACCTGCTATGTCGCGGGCCTCAGGCTCGGACGCATACTCGAAACAGAGCTGCGGCACACGGCGGGCTTTCGCAACCACTACGAAGAGACAAAGTATCTGGCAGAGCTGGAAGTCGATGCGCTCAAAAGTGAGCTGCCTTTGACGATTCATCGTCCGGCGGTCGTCTGTGGAGACTCGCGCACAGGCGAGACTGCGAAATACGACGGCGTCTATTACCTGATCAATTACGTGCGTATGCATCCCACACTTTTTTCGCTCGTCAACATCGGCAATCGAGAGGTGAAGCTCAATCTTGTGCCAGTGGATTTCGTCGTCGAAGCGATGAGCGCGCTACTTAAAGACGAGAGGGCTGCGGGCGCGACTGTCCAGTTGGCCGATCCGAATCCTTTGACCACGCACGAGCTGTTCGAATCAATCGCCAGGGCGCTGGCGGGCCGTGGCTCGCGCCTGACCGTTTCACCCAACCTCGTGCGCAAGGCTCTCGCACTTCCGCTTTCGCCCACACTGACGGGACTGCCGCATGCTGGCGTTCCCTACTTTTTTCACGATCAAACCTACGATACGACGATTGCGCGCTCTCTGCTTGAGCCGCACAACGTCCGCTGCCCGCCGTTTACGGATTACGTCGCCGCCTTGATCGACTTCGTCGCGCGCCATCCGAAGCTTTAACCCCCTAATACCCCTGCTACGTTTTGTGACCTTTCGTCCGCGCCGCTCTGTGCGCACTTGACAATCCACCGATTTAGAATTATTCTAATTCCAGTTCAAGCAATCATGAAACGTAATCAGGACAAACAGGGTGGTGGCGGCGCGGGCGTGCTTACCCCGCAGCGCGAGGCGGTGCTGCGGGCGATTCGCGAAAGCGACGGGCATCTGACGGCCGCAGAGGTCTTTGAGGCGGCGCGTCGTCGTCTGCCTTCGATCAGCTATGCGACCGTCTACAACTCTTTGCGCTATTTGACTGAGGCGGGCTTGGTGCGCGAGATCAACCAGGGCAAGAGCGCGAGCCGCTATGACCGCGAGACGCGCCGACACGATCATGCCGTCTGCACGCGCTGTGGCAAGCTTGTGGATTTCGATCTTCCGGCGACGCTGGAATTGATGCGCGCCGCTGCGCGACGCTCGCACTTTAAGCCTGAGTCCGTACACCTGACGCTGACGGGCACGTGCCCTGAGTGTTTAGAGAAGTACTAAAGGGCTACGAGAAAGAGTTTTTGAAAGCTTTGGATTTTATGTAGGAGTTAAGGGTGCGCCGGATCAGTCTTGATCTACGAGGGCGCGTCTTCGGCAGCAAAACAAAATCAACCATAGAGGATGGAGGAATAATGCAAGCGACAGCAACAGCAGTTGAGAAGGCGATGGTGGGCCAGCCCGCGCCGGATTTCGATATGGCCTCGACCAAGAATCTTGAGAAGCTCAACGAGAACGTCAAGCTCTCGGACTACAGCGGACAGTGGCTGGTACTTCTTTTCTACCCTTTGGATTTCACTTTCGTGTGTCCGACGGAATTGACGGCCTTTAGCGACCGTTACGAAGATTTCAAGGCCATTGGCGCGGACATCATAGGCGTTTCGACCGATTCGGTCTTTTCGCATCGCGCCTGGATCAATACGCCGCGCGACAAGGGCGGCGTGGCCGATCTACAGTACCCGCTCGCGGCGGATTCGACCAAGCAGGTGGCGCGCGATTACGGTGTGCTGATCGAAAATAAAGGGATCGCACTGCGCGGGCTCTTCGTGATCGATCCGGAAGGCATCCTGCGCTACAAGGTGATTCACGATCTGAACATAGGCCGTTCGGCGGAAGAGACGCTGCGCGTGATTCAGGCTTTGCAGACGGGCGGTCTCTGCCAGGCAGAGTGGAAGCCGGGCCAGGAAACCATCAAGGCTTAAGAGCAGCAATCGGTTGTCAGTAGTCAGCAGTCAATTTTTCATCGCTTTTCTTTTTAGCTGATAACTGATTACTGACTACTGATTACTTTTTCCGAGGTTAAAGTCATGCCGATGAGGATTGGAACACAGATGCCGTCTCTGGACGGAGCGACCGAATGGTTCGGCGCAACGCAGGCGCACGCCGAATCGGAAGCGCAGGGACACCCGACGCTCGTACACTTCTGGTCTGTCAGTTGCGGTATGTGTAAAGACAATATGCCGCGCGTTTCGGAGTGGCGCGACGAGAAGGGCGACGCAGGGCTTCGCGTCATCGCCGTCCACATGCCGCGTTACGAGGCCGACACCGACACGGAAGCCGTGCGCGACGCCATCACGAAGTACGGCATCATAGAGCCTTGCGCGATAGATAACCAGCACAAGCTGCGCGATGCTTTTCAGAACGATCAGGGCTACGTGCCCGCCTATTATCTCTTCGATTCGGAAGGCAAGCTGAGAAGCTTTGCGGCGGGCGAACGCGGCATCAACCTGATCGCCCCGGCGCTTGAACGCCTGCTCGCGACAAAAGAGGCAGCAGTCTAAACGGTCAGCGAAAGCCCCTAAGGGGCGAAATACAATAGCCTGTGGCAACGCCACAGGTACGAATGGCCGGTTTATGAATGAACCCTGAAAGGGCGAGATAATTTATCTCGCCCTCTCAGGGCTTAACATTTGTATCCTGATGAAAAAGCCCAAGGCATTGCCCTGGGCTTTTTCATTTCGCCCCTTAGGGGCTTTTTATCTTTAGAGTGCTTCCCGTTTTAGAAGGGCGTCTGCAAGTTGTTGGCGACGAAGCGTAGGATGAGGAAGGCGATGACGAGCGAGCCTGCGAGCAGTGCGATTAAGACTGCGATGATAAGCAGCAGGAAAAGCCAGTCGCTCAGTCTTCCTTCGCGCGCCTCTTCGGCGGAGACGGTCGCGCGGCGTTTCAACAGCTCGACGTTCATCTGGTTCGATTTCCACCACGCATCGAACAGGTCGCCAAGGACAGGCACAGAACCCAGCACATAATCTACGCCGAGGTTGAGGCCCATGCGCAGAAGCGTGATCTTCGGCACGCGGTAGCGAACCGCCGCCGCCAGGATGTAGAAAGAGACGAGCGAAGTCGCCACGTCGCCCACGCCCGGCACAAGGCCGACGATGGCATCCATGCCGAAGCGCCACCCGACGCCGGGAATGCGAAACAACCCGTCCATCCAGCGGCTCAGTTGATCCAGGCTGCGCTCAATCTCGACGGCCTTCGCCGTTGCAGGTTGCGCGCGCTCTAATCCCTCTTCTCTTTCTCTCATCGCCGTCTATGAAATCTTTTCGTTGAATAAATGAAAGGCACTCATCAACTGGCCTTCAAAGCTTTTGGTCTTTATCTTCCCTTCACCATAGCATTGCTCGCCGTCAATAAGCCAGTTAACGCAGAAAGCTCGCATTAGCTTCTGCCCCCGCCATGATAAATGAAAGCGCGCGTGCCCGCTTCAACCGACCCGCACACACATCTCTTTTTACAATCCGCCTGCGATGATAAAAGCGTCCTTCCCCTTGACATGGTAGGGGAAGGGATGCATTATGCCCCCTAGACATGGTAGGGGAGGCGATGATCGCGTGGTAGAAACTCGTACCGAGCTGCTTCAGGGCACTCTGGACATGCTCATCCTTAAAACTTTGACGCTTGGGCCAATGCACGGTTACGACATCGTGCGGCGGATTCAACAGGTCTCGGACGATGTCCTTCAGGTCGAAGAAGGCTCGCTCTATCCCTCCCTGCATAGGATGGAGAAGCGCGGCTGGATAGAGGCCGAGTGGGGCTTGTCGGAAAATAATCGTCGCGCCAAGTTTTACAAACTGACGCGCGCCGGTCGACGAGGACTCGCAGACGAGGAGGGCAACTGGGCGCGCCTCTCCGAAGCGATTTCCAAGATCATGCAGACCGCTTAGAGGTGCAGAAGAAGTGAAGATGTTGTTCCCCCTGAAAAGCTTCCTGACTGCTATCCGCGATCTGTTCCGCCGCGAACAGATCGATCAGGACATAGAGGAGGAGCTGCGCTTTCATCTTGAGATGCGTGCGCTTGAGCATCAGGCTCGCGGGATGACGGATGAGGAGGCCAGACGCGAAGCCTTGCGCAGATTCGGCCCAATGGGCCAGATCAAAGAAATATGTCACGACATTAGAGGAGTAGGTTTTATGGAGACCCTTTGGCAAGACCTTCGATTCGGCGCACGCGTGCTTCTCAAGAATCGCGGCTTTACAGTAGTGGCCGTCCTCACACTGGCTTTAGGCATCGGCGCGAACACAGCCATCTTCAGCATCGTCAACGCGGTCGTGCTGCGTCCGCTGCCTTACAAAGACCCGGATCGAATCGTCTATATGCTGGGGAGCAATCCGCAGCGCGAGTTGGAGCGAAGCACCGTCGCCCCGCCGGACTTTCTGGATTGGAGAGCGCAAAGCCGTTCGTTCTCCGAGATGGCTGCTTACGAGAGCACTATCTTTCGTCATACTTCGGAGCAGGGCGCGGAGCGTCTCAACGGATATTCGGTGACGGCCAACTTCTTCGACCTCCTGGGAGAAAAGCCTCTGATGGGGCGCGCGTTTACGGTCGAAGAGGAGAAGCCAGGCAACAACGATGTCGCGATCCTTAGCGAAACGGTCTGGCAACGCCACTTCGGCGCTGACCCCGGGATCGTCGGCCGCACCGTCAAGATGAACGACCGCACCTTTACGGTCGTCGGCATCATGCGTGCGTCGTTCAAGTTTCCGGACACGGAGACGGAGGTCTGGCGGCCTCTGGCTTTTAACAACGAGGAGCTACAGGATCGTACGGACTACAGGCTGGAAGTCATTGGTAGACTCCGCGACGGCGTCACCTTTGAGGGCGCGCGCACTGAGATGGAGGGCATCGCGCGACAACTGGAACAAGCGTATCCGACGACGAACACGGGCTGGTCTGTCTTTATGCAGCCGCTGCACGAGTCCGTCGTAGGCTTCCTGCGCCCGGCCATGTTTGTGCTGTTGGGCGCTGTCTTTTTCGTCCTGCTAATCTCCTGCGTCAACGTCGCGAGTCTGTTGTCGGCGCGTATGACTTCGCGCCGGAAAGAGGTCGCGCTGCGGACGGCCATCGGCGCGACGAGGCTTCGCATACTCCGTCAACTGCTCACGGAGAGCGTGCTGCTCGGGTTGATCGGCGGAGCTTGCGGCGTGCTGCTAGCCATCCTCGGCGTCAAAGTTCTGGTCGCCTATCTCCCGCCCTTTACTCCGCGCGTTGAAGAGATAGGCATTGAT
>DATLMN010000308.1:0-30142 GCA_035537255.1 Pyrinomonadaceae bacterium
CGGGGCTTTTTTGCGCCATCGAAGCGGGCAAGCGCGGCCGCAGCGTGCTCGTCCTTGAGCACAGCGAGCGCGCCGGCAAAAAGATCGCAATCTCCGGCGGCGGTCGCTGCAACTTCACTAATACGAATACGAGCGCGGACAATTTTCTCTCGGCCAATCCGAATTTCGTCAAATCGGCGCTCTCGCGCTACACGCCGCAGGATTTCATCGCGCTCGTCGAGCGACACCGTATCCCTTATCACGAAAAGAAGCTGGGCCAACTGTTCTGCGACAACTCTTCGCGCGAGATCATAGAAATGCTGTTGGCCGAGTGCGAGGCCGCAAAAGTTTCCATCCGTCTTAACTGCCGCGTGCGCGCTGTCACCAAAAATTCCACGTTTACGCTTGAGACCAATCAGGGCTTGATGGAATCGGACTCGCTGGTGATTGCGACGGGCGGGCTCTCCATCCCGCCTCTCGGCGCAACTGACTTCGGCTATAGAATTGCGCGCCAGTTCGGTCTCAAGGTACGCGAAACAAGGCCCGCGCTCGTGCCGCTGACGTTTACCGCGCACAAGCTGGAAGAGCTGAAGGCTTTGAGCGGCGTCTCAATTGACGCTCTTGTCTCTGCCAACGATGCGGAGTTTCGCGAAAACATTCTGCTGACGCACAGAGGATTGAGCGGCCCTGCGATCTTACAAATCTCATCTTACTGGAAACGCGGAGACGCCATCTCGATCAATCTCCTGCCGGACGTTCAGGCGTTGGAGATTCTTAACGACCGGCGGCGCTCCGAGATTGAGCTGGCGAACCTGCTGGGCCAGTACCTGCCGCGTCGTTTTGCTCAGGCATGGTGTAAGCTGTATGCTTCCCCGAACAGGCCCGTCAATCATTATTCGAACAAAGAGCTGGAAGAGATCGCGCGCGCCGTTCACGGCTGGCGTCTTGTGCCCGACGGGTCTGAAGGATACAAAAAAGCTGAGGTCACGGCAGGCGGCGTCGACACGCTTGAGCTTTCTTCAAAGACCATGGAATCAAGACGCGTGCCCGGCCTCTATTTTATCGGCGAGGTAGTGGACGTGACGGGCCAATTAGGCGGTTATAACTTTCAATGGGCCTGGGCCTCCGGCTTCGCCGCCGGACAATATGTCTGACGCTCTCAGGCAATGATAAAAAAAATTTAGATCATATAGGAGCAGAAGGTTTCAAAGATGAGAATTTCTCTTAAGTCTTACGGTACACTTCTGGCGCTGATTCTTTTTATAGCCTCGCCCGTCGTAGCGCAGCCGCAACAATCAGCGGCAACGAGGCGCGGCGTCACGCCGGAAGATTATTACGCATTCGAATTTTTAAGAGAGCCGCGTATCTCGCCCGACGGCAAGCTGGTGGCCTACGTGCTGACGACCATTGATCGCAAGCAGAATCGTCGCAACTCTTCGATCTGGCTGGCAACGACGGACGGGACACGCGCGCCCTGGCAATTCACGACCAGCCCGCAATCTTCGACCTCGCCACAGTGGAGTCCCGACGGGCAGTCGCTGGCGTTTCTTTCCTCTCGTCCAACGGCGACCGACGGCGCGACGCAGACGGAGGGCGCAGGCAGCAGCAACAGGCCGAAGAATCAGATTTACATTCTCTCTATGAGCGGAGGCGAGGCGCGCCGCGTGACCGATTTAAAAAACGGCGTGGATGGTTTTCAGTGGTCGCCGGACGGAACTAGATTCGCAGTGCTGAGCCGCGTTGGCCCAAGCGACAATCGTCCGGAGAATAAAGAGCGCAGCGACGTGCGCCACTACTCGTACCAGCAATACAAGTTCAACGACACGGGCTGGTTCGACGATAAGCGTACGCATATCTGGGTCGTAGACGTAAAGACAGGTAAGGCCACACAGATTACGCAGGGCGACGACTGGGATGATCGTGACCCGCAATGGTCGCCTGACGGCACGCGCATAGCCTTCGTCTCTGATCGCACGGGCCGCGCCTACGAAGACAGTCGCAACACGGAGGTCTGGGTTATTCCGGCGGAAGGCGGGACGCTCCTGAAGATTTCCGATCACGCGGAGTCCGACAATACCCCGCGCTGGTCGCCCGACGGAAAGACCATAGCCTTTATAGGACAGACTGAAGAGCGAGCGCACGCGAAAATCTGGCTCGCGCCGAGCGCGGGCGGTGTGCCGTCCGTCCTGGCGGCGAAAGACCTGGACCTGATTCCTTCCGATCTGGAATGGTCTGCGGATGGACGCGCGCTCTATTTCAACGCGGGCGCGCGCGGCGAATATCAATTGTTCCGCGTCAGCCTTGGATCGAAAGAAGCAAAAGCGATCACTTCTGGCCCACGCGCTGTGCGTAATATGGATTTGAGTCCGCGCGCCGGGCGTATGGTTTACACGGTCAATGATTTTAAGCACATGGATGATATTTACGTGGCGGACATCAACGCGCGTAATGAGCGTCGGCTGACCAATCTCAACGAAACGCTCTGGAAACAGCTTCAGCTACAGGATGTCGAGCGCTTTACTTACAAGGGCGCTGACGGTTGGGACATAGACGGATTTTTTGTGCGCCCCGTCGGATGGCAGGAGGGACGTAAGTATCCGATGATCCTCAACATTCACGGCGGCCCCGCAGGGCAGTACGGCGTGGATTGGTTTCACGAGTTTCAGGTCTATGCGGCGCGCGGCTGGGCAGTCTTCTTTACGAACCCGCGTGGCTCAACCGGCTACGGTCAAAAGTTCGAGCGCGGCATCGAAGGCGAATGGGGAGGCAAGGATTACATAGACATCATGAACGGCGTGGAGGCCGCGCTGCAAAAATATCCGTGGCTTGACAGGAACAGATTGGGCGTGACGGGCGGAAGCTACGGCGGCTACATGACCAACTGGATCGTCAGTCATACGGACATGTTCAAGGCCGCCGTTACGCTGCGCAGCGTCTCGAACTTCATCAGCGACGAAGGCACGCGCGATTTTGCTTACGGTCACAAACCGGATTTCGGCGGCGACCTTTTCGAGAAATTCGATCTCTACTGGGAGCGCTCGCCCTTGAGATACGCGAAGAACGTCAAGACGCCGACCTTGATTCTTCATGCGGACAACGATCTGCGCGTGCCGCTCGAACAGGGTGAGCAGTGGTATCGCGCCCTGAAGCATTACGGAGTGACGACGGAACTGGTCGTCTTTCCGCGCGACAATCACAACCTGACGCGCACGGGCGAGCCGCGTCATCTGGTCGAGAGCCTGAACTGGCAGCTTTACTGGTTCGACCGTTTTATCGAAGGTAACGCCGCAGCAGTTCCACCCAGTAAGAAGTAGATCGGAGCAGCGCGAAGGCAGTTCACCACAGAGGCACAGAGGGCACGGAGGAAGCACAGAGAAATAAGTTCAAGCCTCTGTGTAATCTCTGTGCGCTCTGTGCCTCTGTGGTGAATTATCTCACTCACTACTCTCAATACTAAAAGTTATGTGTTCACCGCTTTGCACGGAGCGATAGCAGGCGTCCACTAGCTCGACCGATTTGTAACCGTCGAGCGCAGTGACGCTTGCTTTCGTCCCCGCCAGGATTGAATCAAGGAACGCGCGGTCTTCCTGCAAATATCCCCACTTCTCTTCTCTTGAAAGCTGCTGCATGGAATGCGTCACGTGATGGCCTTCGATGCCCGTGCTTTGGCTGATGCTCTCCATCTCGCGCGTCACGTATGTCGCGTGATGAGCGAAGACCTCTACGCGCTCGAAGGGAAAGAGCCAGCTCGCGTCTGAGGATGAGCAGAGCGTCGCGTGCATGCCATTACGGAAGCGTACGACGACGGAGAAATCATCCGTCTCCGGATATTCATGTGTTGAGCCAACGGCATAAAGCTCCGCGACCTCGCCGAACAGAAAGCGCATCATGTCGAACATGTGAATCGTCGTCTCGTAGAGAAAGCCGCCCGTGATGGCCGCGTCGCCAACCCACACGGGATTGATCAGCTCTCCGCGATTCATCTTGAGATGAGCCGAGTGTGGTCTTCCCTGCTCTTCGGAGATCAGTTCTTTAAGCTTCTGATAGACGGGAGCGAAGCGCCGATTGTGCCCGACCTGAAAGACCTTCGCATCGCCGCTGTCGCTGCCAGCACGCGCCGCGTCGAGCACCGTCTGCGCATCGTCCAGATTGGTCGCCATAGGCTTTTCACAAAAGACGTGCTTGCCCGCGCGGGCCGCTGCCACCGCCAGCCCTGTGTGTTGAGTATTGGGCGTCGTGATATAGACTGCGTCGCACGCCGCGATCAGATCATCACTGCTCGGCGCAACCTGCGCCCCAGTGGTGCGTGCCAGTTGCTCTGCGCGCGCGTCGTCTACGTCATACACGGACGTAATGCCAACGCGCTCGTCTCTGGCCAGCACAGAAGCGTGAACCCCTGCGATGTATCCGGCCCCGATGATTCCTATTTTGATTTTGTCCATTCTTTAAGCCGTTGCTCTTTAGTTTAATCGCCGCTTTTTATCACTGCCCGAGGACGCCAAGAGTCGCCGCGTGCGCTTCGCGTGCAAGCTCGTGCGGGTCGCGTTCCCAGTACTCGGGCCGAAAAATCTCCACGCTCGTCACGCGGTCATAACCGATTCCTCTAAGCGCGGCGATGATCTCGCCGAGCGGCAGAATACCCAGCCCGGGCAACAGCCTGTGACTATCCTGTAGCTGCTCGCGCGGAAGGTCTTCAGCGTCGTTGATGTGAAAGATAAAGAGCTTTTCCGGATCGAGCGCGTTGATCGATTCGATGGTCGAGCCGCCCGCGTGGAAATGAAAGCTATCAATGACGAGCCCCACGTTGTCTCGCTCCACACGGTCGACGATTTCCGCCGCTGCTTCCAAAGTTTGGACGCTGCAATTTGTTTGGCCCAGAAACTCGAACGCCAGCCCGACCCCGTGACGCTCGGCGATGGGGCTTAGCTCCGTCAGGACGCGCGTCGATTCTTCAACCACTTCCGTCATGTTCTTGCCTGCGGGCAGCGGGCTCGGCACGACGACGATGTAAGGGCAATCGATCTCGGAAGCGAAGCTACACAGAGCCTCGCATTCGTGCAGCAGCCGCGCGTGCGAGCCGGCGTCTCTGAAAGTGATGTGCTCGATTGAGTTGATGCTGTAAGCCTCAAGCCCGTGTTCTTCGAGCAGTACTTTGAGGTCTGCGGTCGTGTGCGATTGAAGAAATTTGCGCAGCTTCGCGGCCCAAATCTCCAGGCAATCGAAGCCCGCAGCGCTCGCCGCACGTACATCTTCGACTAGGTTTGCTTTCATGGTAGTCGCGCCGTTCAGTGCCAGTTTCATCACAATCATCTCCCACTTCCGCGTTTTGTTTATCTTAATGCTTCGCCGGACTGTGCGTCGAAGAAATCCGCCCTTTCCATCTCGAACTTTACATGAACAGGTGTCTCCGGCTCGGCACGAAAATCCGCGTGCGCGCGTGCGATCAGCTTTTCGCGTCCGAGCCGCAGGAAGACCAGCGTCTCGTTGCCCATCTGTTCGGTGACGTAGATGGTGGCCCGCAACCAGCCTTCTTCTTCGCGCGCCGTCTCGGCCAACTGAATATGCTCCGGACGAATGCCCAGCGTCACGTGCTCTCGCCCCTTTAAGCGCTCCGGTTGAGACGCTGAAAGCCGAAGCGCGACCTCGTCTTCGCCAAGAAACAACCGCGCCGCTGCGTCCACGCATCCCTCTATAAAATTCATGGGCGGGCTGCCGACGAACTCCGCGACGAAGCGATTGGCCGGACGATGATAAATATTCATCGGCGTATCGAACTGCTGAAGAACGCCTGCGCGCATGACTGCGACGCGGTGCGCCAGGGTCATCGCCTCTGCCTGATCGTGCGTCACATAGAGGGCTGTCGTGCCCAGCTCATGCTGTAAGCGTTTCAGCTCGCCGCGCATCTGCACACGTAGACGCGCGTCCAGATTCGAGAGCGGTTCGTCCATCAGATAGACGCGCGGCTCGCGCACGATGGCCCGCGCCAGTGCGACGCGCTGTCGCTCTCCGCCGGACAGGTCGCGCGGCCTGCGCGCCAGCAGAGGGCCTATCTCCAACATCTCCGCGACGCGCTCTACTCTGCGCTTGATTTCGTCTCTCTCCATTTTACGCACGCGCAGCGGGTACGCAATATTATCCATCACGGTCATGTGCGGATAAAGAGCATAACTCTGAAAGACCATAGCGATGTCGCGGTGCTGCGTCGGTATGTCGTTGATGCGCTCCTCTCCGATAAAGATGTCACCGGAGGTTGCGTCCTCAAGCCCCGCGAGCATTCTCAGGCTGGTCGTCTTGCCGCACCCGGATGGGCCAAGCAGCACGACGAACTCGCCGTCACCGATGGCTAGACTCAGACGATCAACCACCGCTTTGTGGCCGAACGTCTTCGTGACATTCTCGAACCTCACATCCATAAGGCAGTGACGAGCGACGAGTGACAAGTGACGAGTTAAGAGCTTGAGTTCATGCTCGTCACTTGTCACTCGTCACTGTCTTTCTCATCCTTTCACAGCGCCGAGCGAGAGACCGCGCACGAGGTATCTTTGCACGGCGAGCGCGAACATGAGAATGGGCATCATCGCGACGACTCCGGCGGCGCTCATCACGCCCCACTTGATCTCGTACTGCGTGACGCGGCCAGCAATGCCGACGGGCAGCGTCATCGCCGCATCCGTCTGTGTCAGGATAAGCGCGAACAGCAGCTCGTTCCATGAAATAATCAGGCAGAAGATGGCCGTCGCGGCGAGTCCGGGCGCGACCAGCGGCAGCACGACGCGCACGAGCGCGCCCAATCTTGAATCGCCGTCCACGCGCGCGGCTTCTTCCAGATCGCGCGGTATCTCCTGAAAAAACCCGCGCATCATCCACACGACGAACGGAAGATTAAAGGCCGTGTAGACGATGACGAGCGAGGCGCGAGTGTTGAGCAGCCGCATGTCGCGCATCATCAGGAAGAGCGGCAGCGCAGTGACGATGGGCGGAAACATTCTGGTCGAAAGAATCCAGAGCGAAAGCCGCGTTGATAAGCGGCGAGGCAGATTGAGCCGCGCCAGAGCGTATGCACAGAGCGTTCCCAGCACCATCGCACAAAGCGTCGATGTGACGGCGACGATCATACTCGTCAAAAGATACTGGCCGAAGGAACGCTCAAGAAAAGCGTCGCGGTAATGCGCAAGCGTCGGGCTAAACAGAAACCAGCGCGGCGGGACGCTGAATTGATCGACCTCGCTCTTGAGCGAGATGGTGATCATCCAGTAAACGGGCGCAAGCGTCGCCAGGAGCGCTACTGTGATCAGCGCATATCTTAAAGCGCTAGCCAACACGCGATGCCCTGCGTGGCGCGTTGCTCGCACTTCGTTCTGTTCGATGAGTTGCGCTTTCAAGCTGCCTCCTGCCGCTGAAGCAAGCGTATGTAAGCCAGGCTGATGACGTTCGTCACAACGAGCAGGACAAAAGACATCGCCACGGCGTAACCGAAGTTGCCGAAGCGAAACGCCGCGCGGTAGATGTATAGGCTGATCGTCTCTGTGGCGAAGCCCGGCCCGCCTTCCGTCAAAATAAATATCTGATCGAAGACGCGTAGCAAGTCCATCGTTCTTAAGAGGAGCGCAATCAGGATGGCGGGTTTGAGAAGCGGCAGCGTGATGTGACGAAAAGTTTGCCAGGCGCTTGAGCCGTCAATGCGCGCGGCCTCGTAAGGCTCTTGCGGGATGGCCTGAAGCCCGGCGAGCAGCACAAGGAAGACGAAAGGAGTCCACTGCCACACATCGACGGCGATGACGGAAAGGAACGCAAGCTTTGGCGAAGCCGTCCATGTGAGCCTCTCTGTGGACAGGCCCAGACTTTTGAGCGTCCCGTTGATTGCGCCAAAATTCGGATTGAGCATCAAGCGCCACACCACGCCGACCACCACCGGCGGCAGCATCAACGGCACGAGAAGCGTTGCGCGAAAGAGACTACGGCCACGCATCTCCCTGTTCAAAAGCAGAGCGAGCCCTAACCCCAGCAGGAACTCGCAGGTAAGCGCGACCGTTGCATAAACGAGCGTATGCGCGAGCGCGGCGAGAAAAAAGTTGTCCCCGGCGAGGCGCGTAAAATTCTGCAAAGTCCAGCGCGCATTCTGGCCCACGCCCGTCTGAAAGCTAACCCGGACGGCATACAACAGAGGATAGATAGAGAGTGCTGCAAGCACAGCCACAGCCGGACCGGCGAGCATGTATGGCAGCGCTCGCTCGTATCTCATGGCAGGAGTTTGACGGCGAACGGATTTCCCTGAAGGGGCTGAGATCATAGTTTGATTTCGATTGAGCGTATGGAAAGCGGCGGTTCACCACAGAGACACAGAGCGCACAGAGGGAGCACAGAGAGTTGAATGTGGCTCAAACCTCCGTGCTTCCTCCGTGCCCTCTGTGCCTCTGTGGTGAGTTTCGTCCGTACCATATACGCAACGAGAGAATTGCTCTAAGCCGGAGAACGGCTTATCACTTTCCGCGCTCGATGATTTTGGTGATCTCTGCGTTGGCCTGATTCATCGCGTCTTCGGGTGAAAGCTCGCCCGAGTTGGCTTTCGACAAAAAGATGCCGAAGGTATTTTCGATCTCGTTCCAGAGCGGCGTGCGCGGGCGCGGGCGAGAGTTCTCAAGCGAGCGCAGTTGCACAGGGTAGGCTGGGAATTTCGCCAGCAGCTCCGCGTCCGTAAAGACCGAGCGGCGCGTAGGGGGATTACCGCGCAGGGCCGAACGCTTCATCTGCTCCTGGCTGGTCGCCCACACAAGGAAATCGAAGGCAGCATCTTTGTTCTTCGCATCACGCGGAATGGCTATCAGCCAGTTGCCGATCTCTGCGCGGCCAGGGGCTTGAGCGCCGGGCATAGACGTAAACTCCATCTTGCCGATCACTTTTGATTTGGCCGGATCATTAAACGAGCTAATCCATGCGGGCCAGTTGATGGACATCGCCGCCGTACCCTGCAACAGGTGCGCGGAGACTTCGTCTGCGTTAAAGCTCGCGTAACCGGGCGGCGCTTGCTTTCCAAGCTCAAGCATAAATCGTAGCGCATTGATTCCTTCTGCGCTGTTGACCTGCGGCTTACCACCGGCGTCGAACATCTCCGCGCCGAAGGCCCAGAAGATCGGCATAAAGTCCGCGACCGCAGCATTGCCCTGCGCCGCCCGCATCACATAGCCGTAAACTTTGCCTCCGCCGGGCGCGCCCGTCGCTTCGCGCTCGTTGATCGTTCTGGCCGCCGCCAGCACATCATCCCAGGTGGCGAGCGCTTTGAGGTTGTGTTTCTCGAAAAGGTCTTTGCGATAAAAGAAGAGCTGCGAGTTGCCGACGTAAGGCAAAGCGTAGAGCGCGCCCGTCTGGTAAGGGTGACGGCAAAGGGCTATGGACGCGGGCACGAAGTCTTCGTCAGGCCCAGAGAGGCCGCGCTTCTGGTAAAGCGGCGCGAGGTCTGTCAGAAACTCCTGCGCAGAGAACTTTGGAAACCACGGGTCGTCCAGCATGATGAGATCGTACGCGCCCGTGCCTGCGCCCAGATCGACAAGCTCTTTCTCAAAAAGATTGCTGTACGGAAATTCCGCTATCTGCACGCGCACGCCCGTCTGCGCCTCGTAATCGCGCGCGGCCTGTTTGAGCGCATCGCCCTCTACACCTGAATTGACGGCGAGCGTCAACTGCTTCGCAGCGCCTCCTCCTCCTCCGCCACCCGTGCCTGTTCCCTGACAGTTCGTGAGCAAAGCTAGGAGAAGCGCGATGACGATGAAGAAAAGGTTTGTCTTCGGCGAGCGAGCTGGTCTCATTTGATGAAAGATGTGTTCGATGAAAGATGCGAGCGTCTTTGAAGCGAATGATTCTTTTTGTCCGGCTAACGCTTGTTACTGTCTAGCGTTTGTTGCTGTTCTTCGTCTCTGTCTTGTTGTTGCTATTCGCTCCCTTGGAAACTGACCCGGCGTTCTCGGGCTCCGGGCCTGGCCCACCGGTCGGAGCCATGTTCGAGTTGCTGACCGTCTGGCCCGTCGTGGCGTCGTCCCCGTTCGCGTTGTTGGCGTTCGCAGTATTGCGATCACAACCGCTCAGGAGAGCGGACAATCCAAGCAGAGCTATCACAACCAGTGTTCTTCGCATAAGGAAATCCTCCCGTGCGCAGAAAGGTAAGTGATAACAGGGCTGCACGCAAGCTTTCACAGTGCTGATTGGGCGCGGCATCCATCGCTTAAGGCGCAGCCGTCACCCTTTGCGCGACAAGGGCCAGGCGGTCTCCCTTTGGGCTCACACTCAAACGCGTGATCGTCTTTAATCCGGCGCTCGCGAAATCCGCCACCTCCTGCCAGCCCGCGTCCTTCGCGGGATTCCACTTGAAGAGCTTTGAGCCGTTGGCCATCAGCAGCGTGCCCTGCGGCGTCCAAATGTAATCCTCGCTGCCCGGCAGAGTTTTAATGAGCGTGCTGATGGCGTGCGTCTGTGTATCGAAGGCTTGAATCATCCATTGCTGCTCTGAAAACTTTCGCACGAAACTAATTTTGCGCTGGCGAGGTACGCGGTGCAAAGACCGACCGATATTCGTGGCGATGATTTCGGCCCGCCCTGTTTTGAGATCGACGAGCTGCATGGTCACGGGCTCGCCCAGGATAAAGAGCATCAAAGTTTGACTGTCAATCCAGACGTGATAGCCGACGGGCTTGATCTTCTCAAGTATCAAAGTGGGCGCAGCTTGGCCCGCGAGCGGGAACATCCAGAGGCGCTGTGTCCCATCCTCCTCGACACGAATGACGGAAAAAGATTTGCCGTCCGGCGCGGGTGTCGGCGAGTACTCGCTCGTCTTCGTCGTCTCTGTCACTCTCAAGGTCTGGCCGTCCCTGAGATCGTAGCGATAAATATCTGCCTGCCTGTCCGCTCTGATCGAAGTGTAAAGCAGATAGCGCCCTTCGGGGAGAAACAGCGGCTGGTTGTTATAGCCTTCCCAGGTAGTGATGCGCTTGGGCTCGCCGACTTTTAACTGTCCCTTCGCGCTCGCCATCTCGACCAGAAAAATATCGTTTGCGGGAGGAGTCGGCTGCGGGCTAGGCGACGGCGCGGGAGCAGTCTGTCCGCGCGCCACTGCGGCCAGCACGAACAGCATCAGCACGCACGGCATAAAACGGCGGGCTATCTTTTTCATCATGTGATTGTCCCTTTTCGAGCGCGGCTCGATGTGTGGCTATAAAAACGCCCGCCGAAGATAACACGCGAGCTGTCGCGAGCGCGACAATCTTGATTGGAAGCAAGACAGGGGCAAACTGTAGGCACGCTTTAGATGAGGAAGGGGTTTTTCGTAGGGAGGCGGGCTTACTTCTGCTTTAGAGCGAGTTTCAATTGAATCTACGGAGACAAGTAGATTACCACAGAGACACAGAGCGCACAGAGCTTACACAGAGAGATGAACATCGCTCAAGCCTCCGTGCTTCCTCTGTGTCCGCTGTGTCTCTGTGGTGAGTTGCCAACTTTAAAATACTTCCCACTCTTGCTTACCTCATGCCAGGTTGCGCGGGCTGGCTTTGCGATTGACTGGCGGCGGGGCTTCCTCTCTTGAGCCGCTCTTTGTCTCTCTCGACCCACTCGATGAGCATTTCCGTGACGACGCCTTTCGCGTCGCGCAGGAAGGTGATCTGTGCATCCGTATTGAGGGCAAATTTGTCGTGCGCAATCGCGCGCAGCGCCGCTCCGCGACCGCCTATGCGCTGGTAATACAGCCCTCCGTCCCTGACGCTGATCTCTTTATTGCCGTAGCGCCCGACGTAATCCTGCAACACTCCCGTCGAAGAAGAAACGGTCGGCAGGCTCGCGATTGTTCTTTGCAGGTTGGGAGACCCGAAGGGCTCGTTCAAAAACTTGTTCGGCTCGACGATCATACGCTTGCGTGAATAGTCATAGATGATCTTGAAACGCTTGAGCGCCGCGTCGCCCAGATTTCCCTGCCGCCCGCCGATACCGGCAGTCCCGGCAGAGGCATCAGGAAAGGTGGTCGGCACGTCTTTGAGCGTGTAGCCTCCGAGCTGAAAACTCTTGACGCGCCCGCGATGGCCTCTGACCTCTCCGTTGGCTCCGATTCCCAGCACCGCCGGGGTCGCACCCTCGGGCAGGCGCAGTCCCGGATGCGAGCCCACGTCCAGCGACAGCGCATGGCTCGCCCCTGTATCGACGACCACTTTGACGGGCAAGGACGCTTCGCCGCTGATCACAACACTCGCGGTCGCATAAGGTCTTCCGCCTTCATCAAAGGTCAAAGGAAGAATCGCGCCCGTTCCCGCATACACATATTTCGCAGGGTCGTAAAATCTGAGAGCCTGCTTTTCCCAATCAACCTCTACGACCAGATTCTCGAATAAGACGCGACCGATGACTCCGTCATATTCGGAGAAGGGCGAGCCGGGTCTTAGAGGTTGCAAGGCCAATCTTCCGCCCGTGAGCTTTACGCTAGCGATGTCAAAGCTCACCCCTTCTGCGACCGAAGCCGTGCCCATCGGCCCGCTTCCACTCCCGCGAACCTGCACAGTGCCGACGATGTTGAGCCGAAGCGAATCGATCACAGATGAGTTGTTGAGAACCGTCCCCTGCGCTCCGGTATCCAGCACGAAGCGGAGCGGGCGCGAGTTGTTCACGCTCAAGCGTATGACCATCAGGTCGCGATCAACCTCGAACGGAACTTCGACCACACTCTTTCCGGCGGGGAAACGTAAGGCTATCTTTTCGGGTGGCATCATCATCCGACGCTCGCCCTGAGCGCCCTGCCCGTAAACGCTTGGGCCAATCACAGCGAGCAAAAGGAGCGCTAATGCTTGCCAGCTTAAGCTGTTTCTCGTGTGCATAAAAATACCTTCAGGGTGGATTAAAGTGTCTGCGACAGAGGCCATCCGGTAAATCGTCCTGATAAGAGCTTATGCATAACGAACGACTCCGGTCATACCATGATTCCATCGGCCCGTCTCAAGAGTTCCATAATTTTGCGACGCGTGAGATAGCGTTGGGCGGCTGCGAGATTTTGTGGCCGGTGGTTTTAGAGTCGCTGATAAAAGCGAGCGGTCAGGATATGAGAGTTGGAATCAAACAGGATGGACAGGATAAGCAGGATAAAAGCAAAGCCTCAGCAAAGTGAGTTGAGCTTTTGAATTTCAGATGTAAAGCACGAATGCTCTCTTCCTGTTTTTATCCTGACAATCTCTGTCCATCCCTGTTAATTTCTTCTTTCGTCTTCATCATGCACTCTTAGTAGATGTCTCAACGTCAGTGGCGTGATCCGTATCGAGGGCTTTTCTGATGGCTGCTCTGGCGAGCAGGCGTGTTGAATCGAGTGTTGGAAGCGGAGCGTCATCGGGGCGCACGATGAGCGGGATTTCCGTGCAGCCCAGCACCGCCGCGTCGCAACCTCGCGCTTTCATCTTTTCCATCACCTCGTTGAAATAGAGACGGGACTCTTCTGGAAACAGCCCGTTGACCAGCTCCTTGAAGATGATCGTATTGATTCGCTCTCTATCTGGCGCGTCGGGAATCTGGCGCTCGATCTCGTACTTCGCGAGGGCTTCCACATACACAGGGCCTTCCATCAAGTACTTTGTTCCGAGGACGGCCAGATGACGAAAGCCACGCTGGCTGGCCTCCGCCGCGACCTCTTCGGCGATATGCAGCCAGGGAATGGGCGAGCGGTTCACAAGGTACGGTAAGGCCTGATGGACAGTGTTGTCCGGACAGATCGCAAAGGTTGCTCCGGCCTTTGCCACTTTGCGCGCAGACTCAAGCATCAATTCGGCGACTCCCTCCCAGTCATCTTCAGCGATGTGGAGCATGTGGCGCGCCATAGGGATCGAGTTCATCGTGACTTCAGGATGATTGTGCTCGCCCATTACGGCAAGCGCTTCCATGCAGATCGTGCGATAGCAGAGAGCCGCGCCCTCCGCGCTGCAAGCGACGATGCCTATGTGTTGGGCCATGCGTACTTTCCTCCTAACACTACTCGAAAAAATTCATCATCATCCGGCCTTGAGATCGTACCAGGCGGGGAGACCTGCGGCTTTGACCTTTCTTTTTCCGCCGCTGTGCTGCTCGACCGGCAGAGAGTTATTGGCGAGTAGCTCTACGAAGGCGTGAAGATATGCGGGCGCGGATTTGTTCTTTAACATCGCGGCGCTCCACTGGCGGTGAAAGCCTCTGCTCAGCAGTGGGACCGCCGCGAGTGCGCCCGATGCGACCTGCGGCGCGACGGCCCAGCGCGCCATCACGCTCACACCCAGACCCGCTTTGACCATCTCTATGACCGCTTCCGTCAACTGCACCTGCGAGACACGACGCGGCGTCACACCGGCTGGCATCAGGAATTTCCGAAAAATCATATTCTCTTCCTTCGGCATCGCATACACGATCAGATGCTCTTCAGAGAAATCCTGCGCCTTGACGAAAGCGCGCGAGGCGAATGGATGATCGGGACGCATGATCGCCACCAGTTCATCCTCAAAGAGCGGTTTGTAGACGAGCCTTGGATTGCGCGGAGTCGCATGCACGATGGCCAGATCGAGCTTGCCGTCGAGCAGCGCGTCCAGCGGGCGGCGCGTCGCTTCGACCATGATCTGCACCTCTACGCGCGGGAATTTTTTCTGGTAGAGCTTGAGCATCGACGGCAGCCAGTGATAGCAGGTATAGCACTCCGTGCTCAGGCGCAGGACGCCTTCACCGCTGAGCGCGATCTGTCGTATGTCCTCTTCGGCGCGCTTGATCTCGCCCAGCACAGTGTCCGCAGAGGTCAGCAGACGCTGCCCCGCAGGGGTCAGTATCATCCTTTTGTTAAGCCGCGTGAAAAGAGGGACGCCGAGCTTTTCTTCTGCGTCACGCAGTTGATGGCTGAGCGCCGACTGCGTCAGGTGCAAACGCGTCCCGGCCTTTGTCACACTGCCCTCCTGCGCAATCGCACGGATCAGCTTTAAGTGTCGAATCTCCAGCTTCATGGCCCTTTCCCCGCTCCCTATACATGAATGATACTCATCAATGTCGTGAAAACAATCAACTTGCTTTCTCGATGGCGGGAGCATAACATAATGCCTTAAAGAAGCGTTCCATTGCCCGTCAATTTTTTTTAGAGTTTTTGAGGAAAAATCAATCATGCGTATTGAACAGATAGAACCGGACATTTATGTTCTGACAGGCGCACACCTGGACTCCAATTCGACCGCCATCATCAGCGATGGCGAGGCGCTGCTCGTCGACGGGATGGCAGACCGAAGTGATGCCGAAGAGCTGCGCAGGTTCGTCGAAGAGGAACTGGGAAAGCGTGTGCGCTTTATCATCTGCACACATTTTTTCAGCGACCACCTGGCGGCGCTCAACAGCTTTAAGGATGCCAGTATCATCGCGCACCAGAATTACGATCACACGTTCGACGCGGAAAAGTTTCGCACGGAAGAGGAGAAGGAGAACTTTGCCGAGCCGGACATGTTGATAAATGATAGGCTGCGCATGCGCTGGGGCAGGCACGAGCTGGACATCTTCTACAACCCCGGCCACACGATGAGCACGATCAATATAGACATCCCTCTGGCGGATTTGCTCCTGGTGGGCGACAACATCGTGGGGCGGCTGGTCTATCTCTATTATTCGACTCCGAAGCTGGCACAGACTGCGCTTGAGCGCCTGCGCAGGCGTCATCGTAGTCGCCTCATCGAAGGCCACCAGGGGCTGCGCGATGGAGAGACCGTCAATCACGCTCTGCACTATCTGGATAGCCTTGGGAAGCATGTCCGTCGAGCGCGCCTTTCGACCAATGGCGACGAGGCGATTAAGGAGATCGGTTTAGACGAATGCCTGCCAGCGGGCATCGAAGGCTCGGACTTCGAGCACGTCTTTCATAAACGTAATCTTCAGACGATCATCGAGAGGGGTCTTTTCACTGCGGGTAGCTCGTCCGCTTTGACTTCATAGCTCAGATCAATTCGAGATTGAGCGTCCGGCTTACTTGAAACTCACCACAGAGGCACAGAGGACACAGAGGAAGCACAGAGAAGAAATTCAAGCCTCCGTGTAATCTCCGTGTCCTCTGTGCCTCTGTGGTGAATATCAACTTTCATCAAGCTCAATTCTCGAACTAACACGCCAATCGCCATCAATCCTCTTTCAATTCGCCCGCACGCTACGTATAATCCCGGGCACAAGCTGAGAGTGTTTCGATAATGCCAAGTGCCTTCGGGCGTCTTTGCAGGCTCTAAAGAAAGTTACATGAGAAGCCCTGTGCTACGCATCCTTTCCCCCGCTCACGAAAACGTCATCGCAGCCTTTTACGCCCCTCTTATCTTTTTCTTCCTCGCCGGCGCACATGTGCAGGCGCAAGCGTTAAGTTTTCCGGCGCTGAAAATACAGACGCAGCAGCAGCCGTCGCCTCGCACGCGCGCCGCTCGTCCCGCCAAGACACAGAAGAGGCGAGGATTGTCCCCGCTACAAAATAAGGAAGCGGCAGAGGGCTCGCGTGTGACGATCACCTACAACGAGCCGCTGAGCGATTATTCCGCTTATAGGCACGGCGACCAGTTCGTCGTCGTCATTCCGAAATCGGATGCGCCGCGTATCAAAAGCGGCCTGCGCGGGCGCGGCTTCGAGGGCGTGCAGGTCGAAAAGCGCGGCGACGATACTGTTCTCTCCTTTCGTATCCAACCGGGCACGAAAGCGCGCGTCGACCAGCAGCACAATAGATTGGAAGTGATCTTCAGCAAACCCGGACAGGCAAGTGCGGCGACGACGCCTTCGCCCGGTTCGCAGCCGCCTGCTTCCGCAGCGTCAGCGGTCAAGCCTCCTCAGGGGGCACAAACAGCCGCAAGCAGCACGACGCCGCAGACGCCGATTGCCAATCACAATTCGACCGCCGCCGATCAACAAAGAGCCGGTGGCGCGGATTCAACGGCAGACGCGACAGCAGCCCCGACGATACCTTCAAGCGCGGCTGCGCCCACGGACGCAACGCTTACGCCTTCACCAGATGGCGCTGCTTCGCAGCCGTCTGCGGAAAAGAAGACCGACGCAGTCGCAGAGCCTTCGCCCCTACCTTCCCAGCGAACCACATTTGCCGCTCTTAAAATGCTCGTGACGCGTTACTGGCTGCCGCTCCTTATAGGGATAGCACTGCTCGCGAGCGCTTACCTCGTCCTGACCGCGCGTCGCCGGAGTGCTCTTCAGAGCGACGCAATCACGGAACGTGCCGAACTGACAGAAGAGACTGAAAGCGACACTGCCGCCGCTGAAGCCTCGCGCTCGGACGTTGCAGCGGCAGAGACGCCAAGTTCTGTTGAGGAATCCGTACCAACTCATAAAGCGAAAGCGATAGGGGTTGCAGCGTCGGCTGCCGTTGGCTTGCCGCGTGAGACAGTCAGAGAGATGTCGCAGGAAGCAGCAGTCGAGGCCGCTATAGATTCGCTGTCGATTGAGCAACAGGCATTGACGGAACGGAGCGCAGGCGACGCGCCCGCCATAAGTTCTGACGCGAGCAAGGTCGAAGCACAGCCAGAGATGTGGGCGGAAACCGCCGAGACAGAAGAGACCGCAGAGTCAAATCAAGCGGAAGCAGAAGGAGAAGCAAAGGGAGCAGACATCGCGGAGTTTGATGACGCCTTGCCGAATAAAGAGCCTGTCATGCCGGACGAAGCGCCCACGATTATTGCGGAGACTAGCTCGAACGGATTTAGTGCCGGGGCGGAGAGCGAGCGCGCAGCGGGTGTGCTGCGGCTGGCGGAGTTGGGGAGCGACGACGCGTTCTCGAAGATCGGCGCGGCCTTTGACGATCCGTCTCAGCAGGTGAGGGATGCTGCGGCGCGCGCGCTCTTTAACTTCAGCGCCGACCGCGTGGCATCTTTCAAACGAATCATGCAGGAGTCTTCCACGGAGCGTCGGCGCAGGATCGGAGAAGCGATTGTTTCTTCCGGCATGGCCAGAGAGGCGATAAATGACCTGACCAGTGCGAGCGGAGAAAAAGCTTATGATGCCCTGCTGGTGCTCTCCCTTATGGCTAAGGCGGGCGAAGTTCAATCGTTAGTCAACACCATCGAAGAGCACCCGAGCACAGAGGTTCGCCTGGCTCTGGTCAAACTGCTCGCGCTCTCAGGCCAGCAGGAAGTGGTTTCCGCCTTCCGCTATCTGGCGACGCGCGACAAGCTGCCCATCGCGGTGCGCTCGTCCATCATGGAAGCCATCTATCAGATCAATAATCCCAGACCATTCGATCTCTCTTAAAACATAAGGCACACAGCGGAAACCTTATCACTGCTTAAAAAAGTCCCGCAGCCTTCTCTCCTTCTCTGCCTGACGACGGCTCAAGGTCTGCTCGGCTTCGAGCGCGGAGAGATAGACCACCGGAATCTTAGCCCCGATCAATCGAGCGCTGATTTTAAAGCCCGCGCATTCCATCTTCATCTCCGTGACCATAGAGCCCACTGTGACTGCCTTCCAAGCGGGCGGCAGTCTTAAAGACTGCGACAAGCCTGTGGTGAACTCTCTGTAATCGGCGGCGCTCGTCGAAGCCGTGTAGACCAGACGGATGGAGACGATCCGTTCCTTGATTAACTCGATTGAGATGTCCCTGAGCGCTTCCTTGACTTGGCTTAACGCCGGTTCAAGCCGCAGGCTGGCGACTCCGTAATCGTCTGCGGGCTCTCGTTCGACGATCTTGAATCGCGCCCTGACCTGCTCAGCAGTCATGCCCAGACGCAGGCCGCCCAACTCCGGCGATTGGTTGAGATTGAGCGCACATCTATTCTCCTGCGCCATGACACAGGCGCTACAGACGAGCAGCAAGAGTAGAGAGAGCGAAAGATGGGCCAAACTTTTCACGCGGCTATCCTAACATAAGCCCTGACGCACACGCGGTTTTAGGCAAGAGAGCGCGCGTGTGTTCGTCCATGCTTAAAACTTCTGGCTATAATGGCGCGCAGGCTGGAAAAGGCTGACCGAGCCGTTCATGCCAAAGCTTGCTGGAAGGAACAACGGATGCCGACCTCTTTTAAATGCCCTACGTGCGCCGCGCCCCTTGATGTCCAACCGGGCGCGGGCGTGACGATGCGCTGTCCTTACTGTGAAAACACTGTGATTTTGCCGGAAGAATTGCGCGGCGGCGCGGGCATTCCTAACCAAAGTGTGGGCCAATCGGCGGGCGCTTCGTTTGGGCCCATGATCGATCAGGCGCTGAAGATGGCGGAGGTGGCCCAACTGATTCGCGCGGGCAACAAGATCGCGGCCATCAAGCTTTACCGCGAAACCTTCGGCGTAGGCTTGCAGGAAGCAAAGAACGCCGTCGAAAGGATAGAGAGAGGCGAGCCCATCACGCTCACACAGGCGAGGATGGAAGCCGCGCATGCTCATCACCACCACACGTCCTCTACCGCTCATTCTCAATTGATGCCGGGCGCTACTTTTAATCAGAAGAAAGCTGGCGGCGGGCGCTGCCTGATTATCACCATCATCCTGATCGTCGTGGTCATGGGCGCTTTTATCCTCTTCGGCGTAGGCACATATTATTTCACCCCCCGCTGGACGCAGACGGCTGCGCCGACGGGCGCGGGCGGCTCGACTGACAAAACAGCGGTGAACGGCTTCGCCAACGTCGCGCTTGAGTTCGGAAGCGAAGGCATAGGCGCTGGACAATTCAAGGACGCGCGCAGCATCGCCGTAGACGGCGAGGGGCGCATCTACACGGCGGAATACATAGGTGGGCGCTTGCAGGTCTTCGATGCGCAGGGCAAGTTCGTGACACAGTGGATGGTCGATGCGAAGCGACCGCTCTCAAGCATGGCGGCGGATCGCAAAGGGACTGTCTATATTGTGCAGGGAGGCTCGATCACACGTTACCGGGGAGAGACGGGCGAACGCTTGGGCGAGATAGAAAGTCGCGGGCATGGCTTTAACCAGAATTATTCGAGCGTCTTTGCGGCGCTCGACGGCACTCTTTATGCCATCGCCGCCAATTACAATATCGTCCACATAGGCACGGACGGCCGAATCAAGACGATCATCGACGCCAGAGAAAAGACAGGCGAGGATATAAATCTGGACGGTTTGGCGGTGAGCGGCAGCGGTCACATCTACGCTCTTGCCAGAAGCGAAGAGAGCGTCTTTAAGTTTGGGCCTGACGGAAAATTCATCAACAGGTTCGGCGGCGAGGGCACGGGCGCGGGCCAGTTACGCTCGCCTGATGGAATAGGCGTTGACGGGCAGGGGCGCGTCTATGTCTGCGACGTTGGCCGTGGCATACAGGTCTTCGACTCCAACGGCCGCTTTCTTGATTCCTTCGCGCCCAATGAAGTGATCTTCGAGATCGCCATCAACGACCGCAACGAAATCTTCGCCAGCCAGCGCAATCGTCACAAGATCGTCAAGTACGTGCTCGTCAAGCCGTAGAGCACCTTGAAAGCTCTGCTAACTTTACGTGCGGCTCTGGCTAATTTGAGGAGCAGGTCGTCACGTTCTCAGGTTCTGCGGCGACGCGAGCGAGGACGACGCGCTTTGCGTTGTCGCTGCTTCTGTGCCGGACGGGACGGTTGAGCAGCGCCGGTATTCGCTCTTGGCGCAATAGTAGTCGTAGTGGTGGTCGTGGTGGTTGCAGCCGGGAGAGCGCTCCGTCGGTAAGCTTCCGAATCGGCAGTGGCGATGGCGGCTTCAAGACGCGTGCGGCTCGCAGCCAGTTGATCCAGTTGCAAGCGCACGCTCTCCTTTTCTTTCTCAAGCTGGCGGCGGCGCTGCTCGCGCAGCTCTTCGGGCCTGGTCGAGCCGTTGAGCGACAGAGCGCGCTCGATGTTTTCCGGTTTCAGCTCTTCGTCTAACTGCCGCGACCTTTCCTCAAGCGCGCTCTGTTTGGCCTCGACATCTGTAAGCTGTGCGCGCAGCGTTGTGGCCGTCTGCTCGGCAGGCGTTTGCGCGTGCGCCGCCACGACGAATATTAGTACGAGCAACCCAGGCAGGACGATGCGAACCCCTTTTGTCATCACGCTTTTCCTCTGTCAGCGAATACGAATTTTCGTAGCCCTCTTCTAATCATCTGGATGATCGGAGAGTAGCAGATTCCGCTGGATTGCAGAAACCTCCTGTGCGCTTCCCACGCACGCCGCTGGCCCTACGAGCGGGAGTCTGAATAACCCTTAAAAAAATTTTGCCATAAAACGTTTTCGCGCGGTGTTCTCCTGTTAGAAAGGACGGAAGCCGTGCGAAACCCGCTTTGAGGTTGGCCCTTTCCACCTTTTTTTCAGAGCGGCAGGCCGCGTGAAGGAATGCCAGCGAATTATTGATAAAGATAAAAGGAGACTGACAGATTATGACTAGAGGTATTTTTCGTCTTGCCCTGCTCGTGGCCTGCTGTGGGCTGATGTTTGTCGCGACCGCCACGGCGCAGGACTTTCAGAAGACATACAATCTCGCCGCCGGGGGCTCGATCAATATTCGAAACGTCTCGGGTGATATAGAAGTGACGGGCTACGACGGCAACGGCGTGATGGTCTCTGCGACGAAGCAGGGGCGCGACCGCGACATGGTCGAGATAGAAGATTTGAGCAGCGGCAACCGCGTCGACCTGCAAGCACGCTACGCTGACCACTGCAATTGCAACGTCGATGTCAAGTTCGAGGTGCGCGTGCCGCGCAGCATCAGTTACAGCTTTGATCAGATTTCGACGGCGAGCGGCAATATAGAGATCAGCAGTACTAGAGGACAGATGCGTGTCAGCACGGCGAGCGGAGACGTGCGCGTCAAGGATGTCTCAGGCGAAGTCAACGCGCGCAGCGCAAGTGGCGACGTAGAGGTCGAGATCAACAGCCTTGAGGGCACAGGCGATATGAAGTTCGCTTCCGCCAGCGGCGACGTGCATGTACGCCTTCCGGCCAGCCTCGATGCAGATGTCAGGATGTCTACCATCAGCGGCTCGGTCGAAACCGATTTTCCGATAGAAGTACGTCGCCCGCGTTACGGGCCAGGCTCTAATGCCAGAGGACGCTTGGGCGCTGGCTCGCGCACGCTTCAGATCACTTCGGCCTCCGGCGACGTGAGCCTGATGAGAATGTAAAACGCTTTTGAGAAGTTCCGTCTTGGTATGCGCAAGAAGTGAATGGCTTGCGCGGCCAACAGGAGACTGGGGTGGGCGAGTGGGACCGCTCATCTCAGTCTCATTTTTTGTGCGTAAACTGAGAGCGTGCGCGCTAAATCGCATTGAGCTGTTGCGACATGCTCAGAAAGTCGAAGTTGTTCCAGGCTTCGACGATCTTGCCGTCACGAATGCGAACAATACAGATGCCCGTAAACTCAACAGGATTGTTCGTCGCGACAAACCCCAGGGTATCGCCCTGATGTGTCCCGCGAACGCGGCAGCGGGCGGCAAGCTTATCGCCTTCCGAAACTGTGTCCTCGACGATCACCTCTATGTCCGGAAAGGCAGTGCGAAACCTCTGGAAGAAAGGTTTGAAGCCGGTGGGCCCACGCAGCGGCTCGCCAGTTTCGTCCGCCAGCCCGTTGGCGATGCCCTCCTCCGCGAACAACTCGTCAATCGCTTCTTCGCGCCCCTTGTTCCACACTTCCTCGAACCAGCGTTGAATTACAGCTCTATTCTCCTGGGCTCTGTTCTCTTCAGTCATGATTATTCTCTCCTTGTGAGCAGGATCAAAGGTTAAGCACGTGCGCGCGCAGATATTTTCACCCATCGGGCTACTCATTTACAATGCGTTTGAGACAGGCGGCGTGCGCCTTTCAAGCGTGGACGGGTTTACGAGCCTTTGAGGTCTTTTAGTATTTCACGACTGGCGTTTGCGCCGGGCGCGCCCGTCACGCCTCCGCCCGGATGCGTGCCCGCGCCGCACAGGTAGAGTCCTTCAATCGGAGTTCTGTACTGCGCCCATCCGATCAACGGACGAAAGGTAAAGAACTGGTCGAGCGACATCTCGCCATGAAAGATGTGGCCGCCGCTCAAGCCGTAGGTCTGTTCCAGATCGAGCGGCGTGATGATCTGCCGCCCGACGATCAACTCCTTTAAGTCCAGCGCGTAATCGGAAAGCTCTTTGATAATGTGATCGGCAAACTCCTCTCGCCTTGATGTCCAGTCGCCTTCCTTCAGCTTGAAGGGCGCGAACTGAACATAAACGGACATCACGTGCGCGCCGCGCGGCGCAAGCCCCTCGTCCGTGAGCGACGGGATGGTGATGTCCATGTAAGGGTGCATGGAATAATCGCCGTACTTCGCATCATCAAACGCGCGCTCAAGATAATCTATATCCGGCCCGATGTGTATGCGACCCTGTAGCTGCGCCGCGCCGTCTCCATCAAAATTTTTCAAAGCTGAAAAGGATGGTAAGCCGGAGAGCGCCAGATTGAGCTTTGCCGCCGCGCCCTGCGAGCGATAGTTACGAATCTTGTTGAGAAAGTCAGGATCAAGATCAGTCGGATCGACCAGCCGCAGAAAGGTTATGCGCGGATCGGCATTCGAGACGATAACGCGCGCCGAAATCTCTTCACCGTCGCCGAGCACCACAGTCCTCGCGCGTCCTCCTTTGACGCGAATGCCGACCACGTCCGCACCTGTTCGTATCGTTGCACCGGCAGCCGTCGCAGCCTTTGCGAGCGCCTGTGTGAGCGCGCCCATTCCGCCTTTGACGAACGACGATGGCCCAAAGGCTTGACCGTCCGTGGCCGCCTGCATCAGCAGCGCCGCGCTCGTGCCAGCAGACCAGGGCCCTGCGAACGCTCCCATGATTCCGCGCGCAGCGACCACTGCTCGCAGCAACTCGGTCTCGAACCATTCGGCCACCAAATCTGCGACGGCCATAGGCCCCCAGCGCAGCAATCTGTATGCATCCTTTTTCTTGAGCCCGCGAAAATCTTTCCCGATCTTACCGAGCCCCCAGAGATCATTAACCGACGGCTTCTCCAAAGACGGCGGCGTCATCTGAAGCACGGGCGCAAGCACGCGACCTATCCGGGCGAAGCTTTGATGAAACTCCAAGTAGCTCTTGGCGTCATGCGCTGAAAGCTTTTCAAGCTCATGGGCCGTGCGCTTTGGATCATCATAAAGAGAGAGGGAGCGGCCACCATCCCTGGCGGGAGCAAACACGCGGACTTCCGGCTTGATGATCTCAAGTCCGTGACGTTCCAGTTCCAGCTCGCGCGATATAGAGGGAAGCAGCGGGCCGGCCGCGTGTGCGAGAGTCGAAGAACGAAAGCCCTTGTGAAACTCTTCTGTGACGACCACGCCGCCGACGACTTCTCTTCGTTCGAGAACCAGCGGGGCGAAACCTGCTCGCGCCAGATAACAGGCGGCCACGAGGCCGTTGTGCCCGCCGCCGATGATGATAATGTCGTGCGCGCCGGTCACTGTAGCTTCCCCCACTTTCGATCTTTCAAAAGTTTCAGCGCCGCATTACGACCGGGCGCGCCCATGATCCCGCCGCCCGGATGCGTCGCAGAGCCGCACATATAAAGATTCCGTATCGGTGTGCGGTATTGGGCCCAACCCGGCGCGGGACGCAGAAAGAAGAGTTGTTCGAGCGTCAATTCTCCCTGAAAGATGTTGCCCTCGGAAAGACCAAACTCGCGCTCAATATCCAGAGGCGTCAGTACCTGCCTGTGAAGAATTAATTCCTTGATGTTCGGAGCGTGCTCGGCAATCGTATTGATGACGGTATCGCCGAACTCTTCGCGCCGCTCGTCCCACGTCCCCTCTTTCAAATTGTATGGAGCGTACTGCACGAAGCATGACATGACATGTTTACCCGGAGGAGCGACCGAAGGGTCTGTCAAACTCGGGATGACGATGTCTATGTAAGGACGGCGCGAGAATCGTCCGTACTTGGCATCATCATAAGCGCGCTCCATATACTCTACGGATGGCGAGATGGAAACAGCACCTCGCAAGTGTGGGCCCGCCCCCGGCAGGCAGGTAAAATCCGGTAGTCCGTTGAGCGCCAGATTAACTTTGCCGGAAGACCCTCGAAACTTGTAGCGGTTGATGTCCGCGACGAAATCTTCCGGCAGATGTTCCGCTCCGATCATCTTCATAAACGTCAGGCGCGGATCGACGCTCGAAGAGACGACCTCAGCGTAAATCTCGTCGCCGTTCTCAAGGACGACTCCCCTTGCCTGCCCGTTCTTGATGATGATCTTTTCAATCGCGGCCTCTGTGCGAATCTCCGCCCCGGCCTCGCGCGCCGCGCCCGCAATCGCGTTCGAGATTGCGCCAGTCCCACCGCGCGCCAGCCCCCATGAACGAAATGCTCCGTCGATCTCTCCCATGTAGTGATGCAGCAGCACGTAAGCAGTGCCTGGCGAGCGCACGCCTAAGAATGTCCCGATGATGCCGGAAGCAGCCATCGTGGCCTTGAGCACATCCGTCTCGAACCATTGATCCAGAAAGTCCACGGCGCTCATCGTCATCAATTGAACCTGATTGTATTTATCCTCGTACGGCAAGGCTTGAAAACGTCTTCCGAGGAAGAGCAGGTTTTTGAGACCCTTAATGTTCAGAGAGGTAGGATCAGGCGGCATCATGCCCAGAATCGGCTTGACGAAGCGTCCCATCTCGACCATCGCCTTGCCGTACTCGTCATAGGCTTCGGCGTCGAGTTTTGAATGACGCGCAATCTCGCGTCGAGTCTTCGCATGATCGTTGACGCGCCACAGATAATCACCAGAGGGCATCGGCGTGAACGTGCCGTCCAGCGGCAGGATTTCCATCCCGTGACGCGGCAGATCAAGCTCGCGTATGATCTCCGGCCTCAGCAGAGAGACCACGTAAGAGCAGACGGAGAACTTGAAGCCCGGAAAAACCTCTTCCGTCACGGCAGCCCCGCCCAGCACATGACGGCGCTCAAGCACTACAACCCGCTTGCCCGCGCGCGCCAGATACGCGGCGTTGACAAGGCCATTGTGCCCGCCGCCGATGACGATAACATCGTATTTTTGATTCATCTGTTAGTCAGTTCTTGCTTGCTGAAGATTCGCTAGCATACTTATAATCGCTCGCCCTGACAACTTTTGCGCGCCCCGAAGAGGTGAATCTAGTGCCGGTTGGAACTGCCTTTCACGAGAAAACCTTTGCGCTCTGCGAGAGCCTGAATTACAGAGAGTGGTCCGGATACTACGCCGTTAGCTCGTACGAGCCGCACCACGAGCATGAATATAACGCCATCAGGAATGCTTCGGCCCTGATAGATGTCTCGCCGCTCTACAAGTATCGCATTACTGGGCGCGACGCCACGCGGCTCGTTGATCGCATCATTACGCGCGACGTGCAAAAGATCGCGGTCGGTCAGGTCGTCTACACTCCCTGGTGCGACGAGCGCGGTAAAGTTATAGACGATGGGACGGTCTCGCGGCTTGACGAGAATGTGTATCGCTGGACTGCTGCCGACCCATCGCTTCGCTGGTTTAGCCAGAACGCCGTCGGAATGGAGGTCTCAATCGAAGACATCTCGGAGGCGGTGGCGGCGCTGGCCTTGCAAGGCCCAACATCGGGCAGGCTGCTCGCGCGCTGTAGCGACGCGGACATAGAGCATCTCAAATACTTCCGCGTCACACATGCCAGAATCAACGGCGTCGCGGTAGACATTTCGCGCACGGGCTACACTGGCGATCTTGGCTACGAGATATGGATACCGGCTGAGAGCGCGGGCAAGGTTTGGGATGCCATCGTTGAAGAGGGGCGCGCTTTCGATATTCATCCGGCGGGCATGCTTGCGCTCGACGTGGCGCGCATCGAAGCGGGGCTGCTATTGATCGACGTGGACTTTAACAGCAGCAAGCGTGCGATCATCGAATCACAAAAATACTCGCCGTTCGAGATGGGCCTGGGCCGTCTTGTCAATCTTGATAAGGGACGCTTCGTCGGTCAAGCGGCGCTTCTTGCAGAGCAAAAACGTGGTCATCAGCGCGAGATCGTCGGCCTCGAAGTTGATTGGACGGGTGTCGAGCGAGTATTCGAAGAGGTGGGTCTGCCTCCGACCGTTTCACCCATCGCCTCGCGCGTGGCCGTCCCCGTTTATTCGAAGGGCGCGCAGACAGGCAAAGCGACCTCTACGACGTGGTCACCGACTTTGAAGAAGCTGATCGCGCTGGCGACCGTTAAACGTGAGCACGCGCGCGCGGGAACGCAACTCGAAATTGAGATGACCGTCGAAGCCGTGCGTCATCGCGTCGCCGCCATCGTCGTCAAGACTCCATTCTTTAATCCCAAAAGAAAGACCGCGACGCCGGTCGCATTGTGAACGCAAGGCCGTGGAACGTTCCATCAAAGAGATCATAGAGAGCTACGATCCGAACTCGCCGCTGGCGGAGGCTTCGACGATTCCGGCTGCGTGGTATGTGGACGCGCGCATCATGGAGTTGGAGCGCCGTGCGGTCTTTGCCGGGTCATGGCAGATGGTCGGGCGCGCAGATCAGGTGTGCGCGGCCGGACAATATTTTACATGTGAGCTGGCGGGAGAGCCGCTCCTGATCGTTCGTGGCGGCGATCAAATCTTGCGCGGGTTCTTTAATGTCTGCCGCCATCATGCGGCTGCCGTGATGACCGAACATGAAGGCAGCACGAATGTCCTTCGCTGTCCGTATCATGGGTGGACATACAGCCTGGAAGGAGAGCTGAAGGGCACGCCGGATTTCGCCGGGGTCTGCAATTTCGCGCGGAAGGAGAACGGGCTCGTCCCGGTTGAAGTGTCCGTCTGGGAAAAGTGGGTGTTCGTTAAGCTTGACGGTGGCGCTCCTTCGCTTCAGGAATTTTTAGGCCGTGAGCTGATCGAACAGATAAGCTCGCTGAAGCTTGGAGACCTGCACTGGATGGAGCGGCGGCATTACACTTTCGACTGCAACTGGAAAGTCTTCGTCGATAATTATCTGGACGGCGGTTATCACGTACCGTATTTGCATAAGGGTTTAGACAGCGTGCTGGATTACAGCCGTTACGCGATTGAAAACGGCGAGCGGTTTTGTTTGCAGTGGAGTCCGATTGTTTCGGAAGGGGCTGAGCCGCAAACGGGCGAGGTGCGCAAAGGTGATCGCGCGCTCTACTACTGGCTATATCCAAACTTTATGATCAACTGGTACGAAGGAGTGATGGACACAAACCTTGTCCTTCCCTGCGGGGTTGATCGGACAAAGGTCATCTTCGATTTTTATTTTCCGGACGTGTCGCCGGAGGCGCGCGAGCGCAACGCTGCGAGCATCAATGTCGGCCAGCGGATTCAGGACGAGGACACGATGATCTGCAAGTCCGTTCAGCGCGGCCTGGCCTCGCGCGCCTACGTGGCCGGTCGTCTCTCCGTGCGGCGCGAGGCCGGAGAGCATCTCTTTCACAAACTCCTCCATGCTGATTTAAAAGCAGTCGTGGAAACATGACAGAGAAATTAACAGGGATGGACAGGATAGACAGGATAAAAGCAAAGCTCATCAAGATGAACTGAGATTTCAAATCTAAAATTAGAAGCTCAACGCTGTCGTCCTGATTTTTATATCCTGTCTATCCTGTTCATCCCTGTTTGAATCTACTCTTAAAAGAAAACTCCTTGAGGGCTTAATCGCTTGCAGCCAGTCGCCGAAGCTTCTCTAAGTGCCGACAGACAGCGTGGTCGTTTGCTGCGTGTGCTCGGCGTAGGGTTCGGGCTGGCAGTAATTATCGGCAATACCATCGGCGCAGGTATTTTTCGCACGCCCGGTGTCGTGGCGGCAGAGTTGCCGAACCCCTGGCTCTTCTTCGCAGTGTGGATCGTGGGCGGTCTGTACGCGCTGCTCGGCGCGCTCTCGATTGCGGAGTTGGGTGCGATGATTCCGCGCTCTGGCGGGCAATACGTCTTCGCGCGCTATGCGCTGGGCGAATACGCTGGATTTATTGTCGGGTGGAGCGATTGGATTTCCACCTGCGGCACGACCGCTGCGGTCGCCATCGTCATAGGCGATTTTACGGGCGCTCTCTTTCCCGCTCTGGCAGGCCGTTCGGTATCAATCGCTTTCGTCGTGTCGATTGTCTTCGCGCTTCTTCAGTGGCGCGGCATTCTGTGGGGCAGCCGCGTGCAGAACCTGACCAGTTTTCTCAAAGCACTGGCTTTCGTCGCGCTGGTCATAGCATGTTTTATCTTAGGCGGTGGCGGCTCTGTGACGACTGCTGCGGCTGCCGTGCCTGCAATGAGGGGCATGGCTTTGATGACGGCGCTGGTGCTTTCGCTTCAGTCCGTCATCTACACCTACGACGGCTGGGCGGGCGCGGTCTATTTCTCCGAAGAGGTGCAGAATCCGGGACGGGATATTCCGCGCTCTATGTTCGGGGGCGTGCTGCTGGTGATAGGGATTTATTTTCTGGTCAATCTGGCGCTGCTCTACGTGCTGCCGGTTGAGAGGATCGCCGGTCAGGAGTTCGCCGCCGGACTCGCCGCAGAGGTGATCTTCGGCGCTTACGGCGATACTATTTTCAGAGCGCTGACGATTATCTCTATGCTCAGTTGCATCAACGCGTATCACCTGATGGCGACGCGCGTGTTGTTTGCGATGAGCCGTGATGGTCTGTTCGCGAAATTTACGGCGCGTGTCAACGCGGGCGGCACGCCGACGGCGGCGCTCTTTTTAAGCACGATCATTTCACTGCTCTTTATCGTCTTCGGCGAAACGTTCGAGAAGGTCATCACGGTGCTCGCCTTCTTCTTCGTGGCGAATTACACCATCTCATTTATCTCTGTCTTTGTCCTCCGGCGGCGCGAGCCGGATAAGCCGCGCCCTTACAGAGCCTGGGGTTATCCCTGGACGACGGCGCTGGCGCTGCTGGGCTCGATTGCGTTTCTGGCCGGAGCGATAGCGAGCGATACGCGCAACAGCGTCTATGCGCTGCTGCTGCTGGCCGCGAGCTATCCGGCTTTTCTGTTATTGAAAGGGCTGGCGCGCAAAAATCAAGGGTTGAGATAGACGAGGTTATGTAGGATGAAGAAGCACGCACGCGCTTGTTGATGAAACCTGTTTGAGTTTACTGTTCGATTAACGGAAGGAGATTCGCTATGTCACCGACCGCTCTTCGTTTGATCGGCATACTGTTTTTGATCGCCGCCGCAGTGATGGCCGTCCTGAATCTAAAGCGTGTGGCAAATCTGGGCACGTTCTGGATTTCGAGCCCGCTGCTCGTCATCGGCATGGCCTTTATCGTGCTCGCGCGAAA
>DATLMN010000309.1:0-4369 GCA_035537255.1 Pyrinomonadaceae bacterium
GACGCGCTCAATCGCCGTCGAAGCGCAGGGCGAAGTCGCCAAGCTCAAAGACAACATCAACGAGATGATTATCAATCTCAAGGAGACGACGCAGAAGAATACTGAGCAGGACTGGCTGAAGACGAACCTGGCGCGCTTTACGCGTATGCTGCAAGGCCAGCGCGACATGACGACCGTTTCGCAGATGGTGCTTTCAGAGCTTGCGCCGCTGGTCGATGCGCAACAGGGCGTCTTCTACGTCAACGGCAGCAACAACGGCACGCCGCACATGCAACTGCTCGGCAGTTATGCCTTTACGGAGCGCAAAAATCTTGCCAACGAATTCAGACCCGGACAGGGCCTCGTGGGCCAATGCGTGTTAGAGCGCGAAAGAATTCTCCTGACCAATGTGCCGGACGATTACATACACATCAGCTCCGGTCTGGGACAGGCTACGCCGCTCAACATCATCGTCCTGCCCGTGCTTTTCGAGAACGAGGTCAAGGCCGTGATTGAGCTGGCATCCTTCAATCGCTTTAACGACACGCACCTGACCTTCCTCGACCAGCTGACTGAAAGCATCGGCATCGTCCTCAATACGATTGAAGCCAACACGCGCACAGAGCAGTTGCTGCAACAATCGCAGGCGCTCGCCACGGAATTGCAGAGCCAGCAGGACGAGCTGAAGAAGACCAACGAGCAGTTGGAGAAGCAGGCAGAGAGTTTGCGTGAATCCGAAGAGCTGCTCAAGAGCCAGCAGGAAGAGTTGCAGCAGACCAACGAAGAGTTGCAGGAGAAGGCGACGCTGCTTGCCAAGCAGAAGGCTGAGGTCGAGGCCAAGAACCGCGAGGTCGAAGAGGCGCGCTGGGCGATGGAGGAGAAGGCGGAGCAACTCGCCTTGACCTCCAAGTACAAGTCCGAATTCCTCGCCAACATGTCGCACGAGCTGCGTACGCCCTTGAACAGCATGCTCATCCTCTCGCGCCAGCTGGCCGAGAACATTGACGATAACCTGACGCCGAAGCAGGTGCAGTTCGCCGAGACCATACACTCCTCTGGCACTGACCTGCTCTCGCTCATCAACGACATCCTGGACCTCACCAAGATCGAGGCTGGCATGATGGCCATCGAGATCAACGAGGTCCAGTTCGGCGGCGTGGTCGAGCAGTTGGAGCGCAGCTTCCATCAGGTCGCGCAGGACAAAGGACTGGATTTCGTCGTCGACCAGACGGAGGGCCTCGGCACTTCACTACGCACGGACGAGAAACGTTTGCAGCAAATCTTGAAGAACCTGCTCTCGAACGCCTTCAAGTTCACGGAGCAGGGCCGCGTGACGCTGCGCATCGAGCCCGTGACCGAGCCGATGCGCTTCCAGCAGGAGGCTTTGAACCGCGCCGAGGGGGTCATCGCCTTCTCGGTCACAGATACCGGCATCGGGATCGCTGCCGAGAAGCAACGCATCATCTTCGAGGCATTTCAGCAGGCGGACGGGACGACCAGCCGCAAGTATGGCGGGACCGGGCTGGGACTTTCGATCAGCCGCGAGATCGCGCGCCTTCTGGGCGGCGAGATTCGCGTCTCAAGCGTGCCGGGCGAGGGCAGTACCTTCACGCTTTACCTGCCGCGAACCTATACACCCACGGCCTCCGGCAATGGCCGGCAGCAGAGCTACATTTCGCGGCCCGCACCTACTGCTGCTGGGGGCGCACCCACAGCGCCGGGCAGTTGGACTCCTAGCACAGTGGTCCCCGTTGATATGTACGGGGCCGAGGAAGCGGCGGAGGTGGGCGATGACCGCCACACGATCTTTGACGGCGAGCGCGTCGTGCTGATCGTCGAGGACGATATTAACTTCGCCGGCATCCTGCTTGATCTGGCGCGCGAGAAGGGCTTTAAGGGATTGGTGGCAACGCGCGGCGATGCGGCGCTCGCGCTGGCGCGCAAGTACCGGCCCGACGCGATCACGCTCGACATCAAGCTGCCGGATCGTGACGGTTGGACGGTGCTCGACCGCCTCAAGCACGATCCGAATACCAGCCACATACCAGTCCACATCATCTCCGGCGAAGAGCAGCGCCAGCGCGCGCTGCATTCCGGCGCGATCACGCACCTGCAAAAACCCGTCAGCCGCGACGACCTCGCTTCGGCCTTCGACCAGATAGCGACCTTCGCCGAGCGGCGCGTGCGAAAACTGCTCATCGTCGAAGACGATGACGTGCAGCGTATGAGCATCGTCGAGCTGATCGGCAACGGCGATGTCGTGACCACGGCGGTCGCGACTGGCGAGGAAGCGATCACGGCGCTCAAACAAGAGCCCTTCGATTGCATGGTGCTCGATCTGCGGTTGCCGGATATGAGCGGCTTCGATCTGATCGAGCAGATACAAAAAGAGCTGGGCCGTGCAGACCTTCCCATCATCATTTACACGGGCAAGGAACTAACGTCTAAGGAAGAGACGCAGCTACGAAAGGTGGCCGATGCGATCATCGTCAAGGAAGCCAGCTCGCCCGAACGACTGCTGGCAGAGACGGCGCTCTTCCTGCACCGCGTCGAAGCCAATTTGCCAGAGCCGAAGCGGCGCATGCTCGAACAACTGCACCGCAGAGACCCTGTGCTCTCCGGACGGCACGTGCTGATCGTTGACGACGATGTGCGCAACATCTTCGCTTTGACCAGCGCGTTAGAGAGCCACAACATGCAGGTCATACACGCAGAGAACGGTCAGGAAGGCATAGACATGTTGAAGGAGACGCCCGACATAGAGGTCGTCTTAATGGACATCATGATGCCGGGCATGGACGGTTACGAGGCGATACGCGAGATTCGCGGGATGACGGAATTCCAGAAGCTTCCGATTATCGCCCTGACGGCCAAGGCTATGAAAGCAGACCGCGACCGCTGTATCGAAGCGGGGGCTTCGGACTATATCTCCAAGCCGCTCGACATAGATCAGCTTTTGTCGCTCCTGAGAGTCTGGCTCTACAGTCAACAGGATGAGGCGACGGAGCAGCAGGGATGAGTGCGCTGCCACAAGCAGAAAAGAACGAGCTGGAAGACATAGAGATCGCTTTACTCCTCGAAGGGCTCTATCGTTATTACGGTTTCGATTTTCGCGAGTATTCTCCGGCCTCGCTCAAGCGGCGCGTGTTGGAGCGTATGCGCGCCGAAAAGATACAAACGGTTTCGAGCTATCAAGACCGTGTGTTACACGATGCGGCGTGCATGGAGAGGTTGCTGCTTGGCCTCTCCGTGCATGTCACTTCGATGTTTCGCGATCCGGATTTTTACCAGACCTTTCGCCAGAAGATCGTGCCCATCCTGAAGACATATCCGACAGTGAGGCTCTGGCACGCGGGCTGTTCGACCGGCGAAGAGGTCTACTCGATGGCAATCCTTTTGCAGGAGGAGGGGCTTGCTCGCAAGTCTCTGATCTATGCGACGGACATCAGCCACGATGTCCTGCGCAAAGCCAAGGAGGGCATCTTCGCGCTATCAAGCATGCAGGAGTACACTGTCAACTACATGAAGGCCGGTGGCAAGCGCGAGTTCTCCGATTATTATACTGCGCACTACGACAACGTCATCTTTCATCCCTCGCTTAAAACCAACGTCGTCTTTGCCGAGCATAATCTGGCGACCGACGGCTCTTTCAACGAATTTCATGTCATCCTGTGCCGCAATGTCATGATCTATTTCAACAAGGCTTTGCAGGAGCGCGTGCATAATCTGATCTACGAGAGCCTGAGCATGTTCGGCATCTTAGGGTTAGGCAACAAGGAGTCTTTAAAGTTCACACCTCGCGAATCGTTTTACGAACGGCTGCACGGCCGCGACAAACTTTATCGAAAGGTGAGATAGGAGTGGCGTTCGAGATCGTCTGTATCGGCGCATCATACGGAGGACTGGCGGCGTTGCAAACAGTCCTGCCGGAGTTGTCATCCGATTTTCCGTTGCCGGTCGTCGTCATCCAGCACAGAAAAAAGGATGCCGACGACGGCCTTTGCGAATACCTGCGTAAGCGAAGTCGCCTGCCCCTGATCGAGCCGAACGACAAAGAGAAGGTCGAGCCGGGACACGTTTACTTAGCGCCGCGCGACTATCACTTGCTGATTGAAAAAAGCATCTTCGCTTTATCAACAGAATCGCCAGTGGGCTATGCGCGTCCCTCCATAGACGTGACGTTTTCATCTGCGGCGGATGTTTACGGGGAACGTGCCGTCGGCCTGATTTTGACGGGAGCAAACGCGGACGGCGCGAGCGGGCTGGCGAGAATCAAAGCCCTTGGCGGATTGGCCCTCGTGCAAGACCCGCAGAGCGCCGAATCGCGCACCATGCCGGAGGCCGCCATCGCCGCCACAGAAGTGGACAGGGTCTTAACGCTTGCGGAGAT
>DATLMN010000310.1:0-17642 GCA_035537255.1 Pyrinomonadaceae bacterium
CCCGAAGCCGCGCCCGTCACGACAGCGACGCTTTCATTCGTTAAACTCATATTGACAGATTAGGTAAACTCCCTAATATCTCTTGTCAAGTCTTTATGAGCATTGAGCCGAACTTAATGGAAGCCGGGGCGGGCATGCCAAGCGTGCAAGCGCACGCCCGTATCGCGATCATCGGCAGCGGCTTCGGGGGCCTTGGCACGGCCATCCGGCTCAAGCAGCAAGGCGTTGATGACTTCATAGTCCTGGAGCGCGCAGGTGATGTCGGCGGCGTCTGGCGCGACAATAACTATCCGGGCTGTGCATGTGACGTTGAATCCCATCTCTACTCTTTCTCATTCGCGCCGAACCCTGATTGGAGTCATAGCTTTTCGTCGCAGGCTGAAATCTGGGATTATCTTAAGCGCTGCGCGAATCAGTACGGCGTGCTGCCGCACGTACGCTTTCATCATAAAGTGCGCGAAGCCGTGTGGGACGAGGACAGTCAGCACTGGCGTCTGGAAACCTCCAAAGGGACATACACGGCCAACGTGCTGGTCGCCGCCGCAGGCTCTTTGAGCGACCCCGCCATCCCGAAGTTAAAAGGACTGGAAAACTTCAAGGGTAAGGTGTTTCATTCGGCGCGCTGGGATCACGAGTACGACCTGACAGGGCGGCGCGTCGCCGTCATCGGGACGGGCGCGTCCGCCATACAGTTCGTGCCCGCCATCCAGCCCCTCGTCGAAAAGATGTTTGTGATCCAGCGCACAGCGCCCTGGATCGTCCCGCGCCGCGATAGACCACTCGAAGAACGCGAGCGCCAGATGTTCCGGCGCTTTCCTTTGTCACAGCGCGCCAGACGTGCGGTCATCTTCTGGCTGCGCGAGCTGTTCGGCTACGCGTTTCGCCATCCCTGGGCCATGAAGTACTTCGAGCGCATTGCGCTACGCCACCTGGAAAAGTCTGTGGCCGATCCCGCTTTGCGCGCGAAGCTCACGCCCGATTACACCATCGGCTGCAAGCGCATACTTATCTCCAACGACTATCTACCTGCACTGACTCGTCCCAATGTGGAGCTAGTAACAGAAGGTATCGCAGAGGTACGCGCGAATTCGATCATCAGCCGCGACGGCACAGAGCGGCAGGTGGACGCGATCATCTTCGGCACAGGTTTCCACGTCACGGACTTACCCTTCGCCAGATGCATTCAAGGTCGTGATGGACGAACCCTTAGCGACGTGTGGGCTGGCAGTCCCGTGGCGCACGTCGGGACAACCGTGGCGGGCTTTCCCAATCTGTTCCTGCTGCAAGGCCCCAACACGGGACTCGGCCATACTTCCGTCATCCTGATGCTCGAAGCGCAGATCGAACACGTGCTCAGCGCCGTGCGCTTGATGCAGCGCCAAAGGGTCGCCGCCATAGAGCCTCGCGCGGAAGCTCAGGCTGCGTACGTCGCAGACATTGATCGCAGGATGCAGGGCACTGTCTGGAACTCTGGCGGCTGCGTGAGCTGGTATCTGGACTCGACGGGGCGCAATTCGGCGCTCTGGCCGCTCGCCACATGGTCTTTTCGCCGCCGCGTCGCGCGCCTCTCACCGAGCGAATATCACTTCGCGCATGCGCCCCTCATTTCGAAAGAGGCTCGGACTCAGGATTAGACAAGGTGCGTGCTGAGGATCAGAAATCTTTCCCAAATCAGGTTTTACGTGTGCCGTTTTGTCAAATTAAGCCTTCGCACCTCGAAAAACCCTCATGATTCATAAAAGTTGAACATGGGTCGAGATTTTTGTTATGTATGTTCTCGTACAGACGGATGCCCTTTCGTGTGATTAACTCACCACTGGTCTTTCAGAGTCCGGCATACGGCGATAATCAATGATGCCCCTTACTCACAGAGATTAAGATTGCTTATCTTTACTGGTCAAACATTAAAAATGGCTCGCTACCGATAAAAAGCTGGTTTTGACGTCCCATCGATCATTGAGTAAGCTAATATCCTCTCCTACAACAACCCCCAATTCGTCACCCATCTTCAACTCTTGCTCCACAAGGGGGAATGTTTACAAATGAAAAAATGTCTGTTTTCGATTGCTCTTGTTCTGCTGTTTATTCCAACCATTGCGCGGGCTGATGTCTCGCTTTTTATGCTCGAATCCGTCGGAGTTGCCGGAGAATTTACGGGATCAGGGCATGCGGCCATTTACTTCTCTAATATTTGTGCCGACGGCCCTACCCGGCTAAGGCTTTGTCAGCCGGGAGAGCAGGGCGCTGTGATTAGCAACTACCCGGATTTTGCTAAAAACTTACCTCACGACTGGATAGCGATACCGGTAATATCGTATCTCTACGGTGTCGAGCATGAAAGAGACATTCCTCTCTACGCGAACGGAAAGATACGTGATTTCCTGCGAGAGAGTTACCGTAAAAAGCATCTCCAAACTATCGTCCCTGACAAGGCGGACGGAACAATGCCCGAAGGCGGCTGGAGAACGATGCTCACGATGGCCTTCAACCGGGACATCTATAGCTTCAACGTCAAGACGACGATGGAAGAAGACGCGCAGTTTCTAAAGGAGTTCAATAGCTCAACCGACAAAGGCGAGTTCAATAGCTTTACTCGCAACTGTGCCGATTTTACGCGAAAGGTTATCAACAGGTATTTCCCGGGTGCGGCCCACCGCGATGTGATCAACGATTTCGGGATTACTACTCCGAAGGCGGTCGCAAAATCCCTGACAAGTTATGCCAGCGACCGGCCTCAACGTCTTTTCTATATCACCAAGTACTCGCAGGTAGCAGGCCCCATTTGGAGAAGCTATGACAACCGGAGCTTTACCGAGAAGGCGCTGACATCCAAGAAGTATTTAATACCCTCTCTGGTTTTCTACCCGCCTGTGTTTGCTGTTTTTGCGGGCGCTTATTTGACGACCGGAAGATTCAACGTTCATCAGACATACAAGGAATATGCCACCCCACAAATCGCACAGCTCAACTTAGATAAACGTGTCGGTAAAGAGACTGAGAACGCACATCACACCAGCATCCTCACATCAAAGGAGATCGCGGAGAGAAAAAGGGCTGAAAGATTGAGGCTCTTCGGAGACAGGCAATTATGGGATGGTTACAAAGCCAATTTCGCTCCTGTGCTCAAGAGCGCGGTGGCCCAGGGCCTCTTTCAAGACAAGGAAGAGGTGACGACATTTTTCAGAGATTTGGAGATTCAAAGTGAGCCGGCGTTTGACGCAGTTGGGTCGCCCATTCTGAAAGTCAGGTATTACAGCGAAGAAAGAACTCTGGGAATAACTCGTAATAACATCTTGGGCACAAACTCTGATCAAGAGCTGGCCTATAAACTGATTCTGGCGAAAATCTCCGCCAACTTGAATGCGCGTGAGAAGGACCGCAGTTCGCTCGAAGAGTTCAGGGCCGACTGGGAGCTTATGCGCCGGCTTTCAGCAAGTCTCGCCGCATCTTCTAAAAACCTTCCGATGATCGCAAAAAATCGAGGGCGGTTCTTGAAAGTGCCTATCAAAACCGATGCCAAGCGGGGGCTTTTTAAGGCTTTCTTAAATATCACTCGATGAGTGATATGCGTCGGCAACGCGTCGAGCCGACCGGCGGTGCGTTGAGGGACGCGTCGGGAGGCTCCTTGGCCTAGTCTTCGTTGCTGGTCAGCCTCTTTGCTGAATCGCGACCTAAAGAACCTTCAAAATAATTTTGTTTCATCCGTGAAATTCTGTTCCATTCGCGCCGGAAACGTGATATAGTGCGCGCATCCTGAGCTTGAGGCGCGCCTACGCAAAAGGAGCGCACACAAGGTTTGGGAAGCCTTGAACCCCATGTGACGAACGCCGTAACCGGCACGAAGAGGAAGGAGCTATGACAAAAACAATGAGACCAAAGGTGAATCCGCTCAGTCGCCGCCCGCGTCAACAGCGGCTGGTGATGGCGGTGCGCGGCGGTGCCGGCACAGGCAAGAGCCATTTTATACGTAGCATGTCTGAGGCCGGAATCGGTCGCCTCTGCATCTTCGACGTAGAGCGCAAGGCGCGTCTCCTGAAGGGCGTCGGCACACAATTCGATGCCTTTGAGATTCATCATCCGGACGAGCTGCCGGAGTTTATCGAATGGGCACTGTCCGGCGAAGGACGCGAGCAGAACTACGAGTGCTTTGCGCTGGATTCATGGGCAGCCTATTTCAGCGCCAAGCATTCCGAAGTCGTCGCGGCCGTGCGCGAGAGGACCGGCGATCCGTTGGCCCAGCCCTCTGCGGAAGAGCTGGCGGCAGATCAGATGATCCTTCAAGGGGTGCTGCGCCGTCTGTGCATGGAGAGCGGTAAGTCCGTCGTCATCGTCGACCAGATTCCAGCCAAAGGCAAAGAGGCCAAAGAGGACAACGAGGTCGGCCGCGTCCTGCCTATGACCGCCAGCGGCCTGGAATACTTCGTAGACATTATGGTAGAGGTCTCTTTGCAGGAACGTGAAGGCGAGATCGTGCGCGTCTTTCAGGTCGTCAAAAGCAACAGCCAGGCTTTCGAGGTCGGGTTTGAATTGATCGGCGACGTAACCTTCAAGAGCTTCCTGGATCACATGACGCGTGCGGGCGGGACGGAGCTGCCGATGACCGCGCCCAAGCCTTCGCCAGTACCGGAGACGCTCGAAGAGAAGCCCTCGCCGCTGAGCCTCGTTCCGCCGCCGATGACGGTTCAGGAGTTGATCGCCAAGGCCGAACAGAATGGCTTTAAGGTCGCGGACATTGTGACCGGCGCAAAGCTCTATCACAGCCAGCCGAACATCTACAGGCTCACCCCCGATCAGATCGCAGACCTTGATCGCCGCATGACCGCGCGCATCGAAAAACTCAAAGCGACGCGCGACGACGCGAACACGTCGCCTAAGCGCGAAAACGCGCAGGGCGAGACCGGAACTAAAGCACAAGCCGCACGCACCCTCAAGCGAGCCTAAACGAAGGGATGAAGGATGAGGGATGAAAGGGGTTGAGTAAGCTGCTAATTTACGCTTTCACTCAACCATTTCATCCCTCATCCCTCCGCCCTTATCCCTTGGTGTTACCATCCCCGTTGAATCTCCCAGTGATCAACGACGCTGTTACCTTCAAGGACATGATAAAAGTCGTGCTGTGCTGCGGTCAGGCATGAGTGATTGGCCAGTACGCGCAGGCGTGTGCCGACGCTCAAATTGTCAAGCAGGCCATCGTCTTGGACGCTGATCTCGCCGTGCTCCTGCGATAATCCCGCGACTCTCAAGCCCAGCTCGTTTCCGTGTACGTCCAGCACGTGCCCGTAGCCGCAGCTCTCGTCGAACTCCACTGCGCCACGATCCTTCGAGAGTGCAATTGCGCCCGCATCTATGACGACTTTGCGGCGAGTCCGGTCTCTGTGGACGACAGCGGCCAGTAAGGTAAGAGCGCAATCTTCAAGCGTACAACTCCCTATCGTTGCCTGAAACGCATCGAAGAAGATGTAGTTGCCGGGCCGCGCTTCGTCTATTCCGCGCAAATGATCTATGGCGGTGATGGTCGGCGTCGAGCCGATGCTGACGGTCGGAACTTCAAGGCCCTCCGCGCGCAAACGGTCTGCGAACTCCGTCATCAAATCGCGCTCGTGACGTGCCACGACTAAAACCTCTTCTCTGTTGCGGCAGTGATAGGAATGGCCCGCGTGCGCCAGAATGCCCGCGAAGTTCAGATTTGATGCATCATGGATGCGGCGCGGAATTTCAAATGCTTCACGCGTGGACGGCTCTACTCCGCAGCGGTGATAACCGCAGTCGACTTTTAAAAAGAGATCGAGCGTGACGGCTGCGCTGCGCGCGGCATCGCCTAGCAGCGCAGGGATAGACACGTCGTCTGTGATGAGCGCCAGTCGCTCGCAGTCTCTGGCGAGCTGTATTGCTTCATGAAATTTGCCGGGCTCTATGGGCACGGCGTAGGTCAAATCTCTAAAGCCTTGAGCGGCGAAGGCACGCGCCTCCGCCAGAGTCGAGACGGTGAGAGCGCCGTTATGGCCTGCTGTCTGTAGGCGCGCCACCTCAATACACTTGTGCGTCTTGATGTGCGGTCTGAGATTTGCGCCCAGCTCGCGCATGCGATTGCCCATCATCGAGGCATTGCGCTTAACGCGCGCCACATCAAGCAGGAGCGACGGAGTCTTTAATTCATCAAGGCTTATCATCATCGTCAGAACCTTTGCGCCGATCTTCGTTAACAAAACGATTAGTCCGCTTGCGGCTCGTCAAAGGATAGCAAGCGAAGTGATTTATTAATATCAGCTAAGGCGAGCCGCTTGACAGCCCGAACCCGGCGCGCATAGAGTCCTGTCCGTGTTCTATCATAAACGTTAAGGACACGGGGATTAATTTTTCTTAGAGCTTTTTAGTTTCGTACCCGGAGCAAAGACTGATGCCTGAAGAGCAAAAAACAGCGAGCAATTCGCAGACTTACGTGGCCGATGCCGATAACTTTTCGTTCGAGACCGTCGAGCAGGAGAACGGTCAGGCGACAGTCATACGCTTTCGCCTTGAAGACCCGCGTTATCAGGCCGGAGACGTGATCGTCGTCCTCTCCGGCAGCGATATACATTTTCACGGCATGATCGGCAGTCTGGCGGACGGCTGGGCAACGGCAGCGGATCGTCGAGGCTCGCTGCTGCCGGCAACTGTTCAGTAAAGCGCTCGCAGGCTCAAGGACTGTTTCTATGAGTGTGCGCGCGTGTGTGGCTTATGTCCGAGAATTTGAGAGGCAAAGCATCCTTACCTTTCAAAGTGTCGCTCGCAGGCGATGCAATGGGCGCGCCTCCGCTCGAAGGCCACACGCGCGACATGAGGGCCACAGGGCTCTCGCTCGTTTTGCCTGACATCAAAGTCGGCGCGCACACGCTGGTGGGTGAAGATCGTGTGTTGCGCGTTGTGCTTGAGCTTCCTACCGGCGCGGTCGAGATGCAGGTTGTGCCCGTCAGGTACGAACAGCTTGAAAGCGACGGGACAGCCGCGCAGAATTATCTGGTCGGCGTGCGCATCACAGAGATCAGCGATAGCGATTGCGTTCGCTTCGTCAAATATCTGCGTTCGCTGCGCTAAAGCACATGCCTTTGTGAAGAATGACGGGTTTTAAATATTAGCTGATGCCGCTCTGCCTGTCGCGGACGGGCTTTCAGGGGGCGCTAAATTTTTTCAGATTATTCGTGCGGCGCACGCCCGAAAATGTTATTCTTAGCGGGCCGGAGCGAACCTTAGTTGGCGGCGGGGGCGGCGCACTCCTTTCAGGCCAGTTTTCCCAGACCGTTCTTCGATTGATTCGCAGGCTCTTAAGACCTTCCACGTTGGCTCCCTTAAATTTGCGGAGGCTCTCATGCGACGCGCTTTCTGTCTTTGCTTTTCCCTTCTCCTGCTGGTGGCCGCAACGGTTCGCGCGCAGGAACTTCACTCTGCGAAAGACTACATGAAACGCGGCCTTACGCGTTTCGGCAAGAGCGACATCGACGGCGCAATCCTCGATTACAACAAAGCCCTTGAGCTTAACCCGCGAATGGCCGAAGCCTTCTTTAATCGTGGCAAGGCGCGCCGCGCCAAGGGCGATCTGGACGGCGCGATTGAAGATTACGAGAAAGCCATAGAGATTGAGCCGCGCACGGCCAACAATAATCGCGACATCGCGCAGGCCTATATCAACCGAGGCTTTATCAGGTCGAACCAGTTGGACTTAGATGCGGCCATCAACGATTACAACAAGGCCATCAAGGTCAACGCCAAAGATTCGGATGCTTACTTCAAGCGCGGGCGCGCTCTCCTGATTATGGGTGATCTGGAACGAGCCACCGCCGATTTTAATCGCAGCATCATGATGGATCCGCGCAACCCGCTCTATTATGCGGAGCGCGGGATGGCCTGGCTGTATCGCGGAAATGAGACTGAGGCCGAGAAGGATTTCGATAAAAGCATGCTGCTCAACGGCGACACCAAGCTCTTCCTTGAGCTGCACATCCTTGAGCTTGAGATTCAGATCAAAGAGATGAAGCGCCGCGTCGCAGCCGTCCAGCAAAAGATCGCCTGAGCGCCTTAGGCTACTATTCTATCGCCCCTTGCAGGGGCTATCTCTCCTGCGCTTTCCCATCGCTTTTATGCTCGCCGTTTCGCCTGGCGAGGCTTGCGACCAGTGTGGCCAGCTTCGTCAACTCGACAGGCTTGGCGACGTGCGCGTGATAACCGGCGGAGATGGCGCGCTGGCGATCATCAGCGCCGGCATAAGCCGTCAGCGCCACAGCCGGTAGGCGTCCTCCGCGCTCCTGCTCCAAGGCACGCACTCTGCGAATCAGGTCGTAGCCGTCCTCTTCCGGCATCCCTATATCCGAGAGCAGCACGTCCGGTCTAGCCTTTTCCAACGCAGCCAGAGCCTCGCCGGTGTTGGCGGCGGTCGTCACACGCGCGCCGCATTGTTCGAGGGCATGGCGTAGCAGCGCTCGCGTATCCGCCTCGTCGTCGACGACTAGCACGCTGATGTCTTTCAGTAAGGTTGGACGATCCAATGCGTCGGCTTCTTCACCCTCTTGATATGCGACGACCTCTTGCCCCGCCTCGGAGCGCGCAGACCTGACAGGCAGCTCAAGCGTAAAGGTTGCGCCGCGTCCCAGCCCTTCGCTTTCCGCGCGCACCTGTCCGCCATGCATCTCGACCAGATGACGCACAATCGCCAGCCCGAGACCGAGACCGCTGTGCGTGCGTGTGCTGGTGCTGTCGGCCTGTCGAAAGCGATCAAAGACGTAGGGCAGAAACTCAGGCTTGATGCCCTGCCCCGTGTCTTTCACAAGAATTCGCGTATGCGAGTTATCACGCTCTAATTGAATCGTGATTCGTCCATCCATGGGCGTGAACTTGACCGCGTTCGAGATCAGATTCCAGACGACCTGCTGCAACCTGACGGCATCGCCCCAGACAAGGCTGGCCTTCCGGTCGATCATCGTTTCAATCTGAATCTGTTTGGCCTCGGCGGCGGGACGCACAGATGCGATGGCCGCCTCGATCACCTCAGAGAGATCGAAGGGACGAACATCAAGGCGCAGTTGCCCTGTAATAATGCGCGAGACATCCAGAATGTCTTCGATCAGTTGGGCCTGCGCGTTGGCGTTGCGCTCGATAGTTTCCAGCGCCTGTCGCTGTGTGGCCTCGTCCAGTTTGCCTGAGCGCAGCAAACTGAGCCAACCGAGCACAGCCGTCAAGGGCGTACGCAGCTCATGCGAGAGCGTCGCCAGAAACTCATCTTTGAGACGGTTGGAGGATTCGGCGCTCGCGCGAGCGTTGCTTTCAAGCTCGAAGAGGCGCAGATTCTCAATCGCCACAGCGGCGAGATTCGCAGCCATGCGCATCGCCGTGACATGCTCCGGCTTGAACGCCGCCAACTGGTAGCTTTGAACCTCTATCGTCCCGACGATGCGTCCCATCACGGCCATCGGCGCGGCCATGGAGGATTGCGGCAGCAGCCCGTTATCAACGCCGACCTTAACGCTCGGATGCCCGCGCGTCGCGGCCAGATAATCATCCGTGATGATGATCTCTCCGGTTTTGACGGCACGGCTGTTGGGCCCGTCCGTGCTGATCGGCATCGGCGGCAAGTTCGAGACATCGACCTCTTCGCCGTCGCCCCAGGCATAAGCGGCCGTGCGCACATTTTTCACAGGATCGTAAAGCGCGATGAAGATGCCTATGCAGGGCATAGAGCTGAGCGCGAAATCCAGGAGCGCGCGATAGATCGTATGCAGGTCGCGCGCCGTCCCCAAAGCCTCTGCCAGCGGCGAGAGCCTTTCAAGCAGGTGCTCGTATTCGATGATGGCGTGTTGCTCTGCCGCGTGCAGCGCCTCCTCCGCTCGCTTGCGCTCCGAGATGTCTATGGAGACGCCGACGACGCCGATCATCTTTCCCTCGTCATCATTGATCGGCGTGTCTGTAATCAACGCGGGAAAGGTCGTGCCGTCCCGACGCCGTACCATTAACTCGCCTGACCAGCCCCGGCCCTCGTTTAAGCGAGCCATGATTTCGGCGGCCTGTTCCTGCGTCGAATCCGCAGGGGTAATCTCCATCACGTTTTGACCGACCGCCTCATCCGCAGGCCAGCCGTAGAGAGTCTCTGCGAAACGATTCCAGTAAGTAATCTTGCCGCTCAAATCCGTCGCGATCACTGCCTGCTCGACCGTATCCAGCAGGTGAGCCTGAAAGCTGATCGCCTCCTCGGCCTTTTTCAGCTCCGCCATTTGCTGCTCTAATTCAGCCTGCCGCTCGCGCGCGATATGTGCGTTGGCTTCCGCGCGCCGTCTGGCCCTGTGCATCTCGTGGCTAAGCAATGTGCCGACGGTGCTGATGCTCAGATAAAGCACGAGCCCGATAATATTTGCCGTGCCGTTGAGGCTCAGAGAGGTTTGCGGCGGGACGAAAAAAAAGACCCCGCCCATTGCTCCCAGACAAATAGCCAGCAGAGCAGGCCCAAGGCCACAGGCCCATGCGGTAATCAAGGCCGCCAGAATGTATGTGACGTAAGGGGCGCTATGTTCTAAGAGCGGGCTGAGCAGAAACCGCAGCAGCGTTGCCAGCAGCACGCTCGCAATCGCGATGCTGTAACGCAGCAGCGGAGAACGGTTAGCCATCAACATTCCATGATTCCTTGATCTTATGACGAGTCTGCCAAGGCGCGGGCAGACGCTTTCACTTTCAGAGAGAGCGAGCAAAGAGCCTTTTCAGTTTCATTCGCGCCCTTGCTCGCACGCTCTCTACATCTTTTTAACGCATGAAGGTTGGCAATACCTTTACGACTCTGTGCTCAAATTTCAACGCGTTGTATATCCGGCCGGATGGTCGATCTCTATATTGGGCATGCCGGATTTCACTTCGATCCGATGGAAACCCTTGTTCGGGTGCGTTGAAAGATAGGTCAGGGCTTTCTGTCTGGTGAAAGATAACCCTAAGTCGCGCAGGAAAGGATCGAAGCTGACGGGCGCATTCGTCCCCTGAAAGTAGGCGCGCCCGCCCGTTTCGTCGGCCAGTTTTTCCAGCGCGCCCAAAGCATTGCTTGTGAGAAGTTGATTACCGGTCGCGGCCAGCGTCACCGTCGGCGCGTAAAACGAGTAGACGGCGACGGAGTGGCGCTGTGCCTCTTTGATGGCGCGCTCAAGGTCTATGCTCTGCCCCGGAATCGAGCTATCTAAGCCGCGAGAAATATCCAGCCCGTCAGAGACGACGAGCATCGCGCGTCGCCCGGCGGGCAGTCCCTCGAAGCGTTTGAGTCCTTCGCGTATCTCCACGAATGGATTGAAGGGAGCGACGGCGCTTGAGCCTATCGGTATGCGCAGCGCGCCAGCGGCACGCTCAAGATCGGTCGTAAATTTCTGCCGCACCTGTAGCGACCCGGTTCTGATATAACCGACCATCACGCGCGAGCCGCGCGGCAGCCGTCGTATAAACTCTGCCATCGCCTTGATCTCGTTGCCGATGGATGGCACGACATCATCCTGAATCAGTATGGCGACAGAGAGCGGCGCATTGCCGATGTCACGCACGGAGAGGATTTTCTGCGCATCGCCGTCCTCGCGCACGACGAATTCACCGACGGCCATGATCTCCTGCTGGGCACGCGATCCCTTCTCGCGGATGGTGATCGGTATCGTCACTGTTCTGACGCGTCCTCTGGGCCCCTGTGTGACAGCGTTCTCGTCTTCGGCGTCAAGCGAACGCTGCTGTCCGCTGGCTGCGGTGCAAATAATAGCGACGATAAACAGGATGCTCAGTAATCTTCTATTTTTTTCAAGCATTGCTTTCTGGCCTCTCATGGATGGCGATTGCGCTCTATTATACAGTGTGGGCCGCCCGTTTGCGGATAGCATACGGTGTATCTGCCGAGATTGGCTAACGGCGGGCCATCAGAGTATGATTTTGGCAGGACTTTTTCTGCGGGCTTTATTTTATTCACGGCGGGTCAGGCGCGCATAGTTCGCGCCCGCAGCCGAAGCATCAGCAGCCTTCTTATGTTGAAGGACAGGTCAATCAGAGATGAGTGATAAAGGCACAGGCTACGAACTCACGCCGCGAGACAAGCTCGTGGCTTCCTTGCTCAAAATAGCACCGTGGCTCTCCTTCTTTCTGGTGGCGCTGCCCGCTCCGCTCTATTTTCTTCTGCAATATTTCACGACCGTCGAAGAGGCAGCCGTTTATATCCTGCTGGCTTTTACATCGCTGGCTATCGGCTCGATTGCGGGACTGATGGTGATGATCTTTTTTTTGGTGTATCGCCATTACTGGGCCAAGCGTATGCGCAACAAGCTGGCGGCAGACGGCGTGACGGCTGATGAGCTTTCCTGGTTCATGTCGGAATTGACCACCGCCGAGCGACGCGCGCTTCATGAAATGGAAAGCCAGAATCCGCTGCTGGCAGATGCTTATCGCGAGACTTTGGCCTCGCGTGTGACGGCGGCGCGCGTCGTCGCCACTGCCAAACGCGATCTGATGTCGGTCGAACGTCGTCTTAATCGCGTAGGTTACTTGCGCGGCGTGGACACCACATCTTTGCAGGCAGAGTTGCGGACAGACCGCGAGCGTCTGGAACGCGCAAGGCTCGAAGGCCAGGAGCGTCGCGCCGAAGCCGAAGCACGTCTGCACACCATCGAAGCGGCGGCGAGTCGCGGCGCAAGCTGGACGGAGATGAATTTCGCCTTGCAGCGTTTGAGCGCCGCTCGCGAACATATTCCTCTTGGACTGGAAGCGGCGCAGCTCGAACAGCAAGCACGTGAAGATACACAACGTGAGCTGTACGAGCTGGAAAAGCGCACGGCGCTCGGAGATGAGGATAAGCAGAAGAAGGAGCTGGAATTTTAATTCTTCTTCGCCGAGGGCGTTGGCCCAAAAGATGTATCTCCTTTTTATCATTGATATGTATTTTTGCAGGAGCATGAGATGAGCGAGACGGCGGCAGCGTCAGGGGCGACGACCAATATCAGCTTGATCCAGATGGACGAGGGACGCTGGCGTGTCTTTATCGACGGGACTGATATGGGCCAATCATTTCAATTCCCCTGGGACGCGCTGCAATGCGCGCTCAACGGCTCAATCACGGGCAAGCCGCTCACGGGGCTGCAAACGATTGAGATTCAGGCGACGACCATTACCGACCAGCACCGCCTGGCGCGCATACGCGCCGCACAGGCCGAACACCGCGCCCTGCTCGCAGCCCTTCGCGGCATCGACGGCGAAGGAATATGACGAAGGGATGAAGGATGAGGGATGAAAGGAATGCTGATTCAAGCTGAATGTTTTCCTTTTCATCCCTCATCCCTCCGCCCTCAGCCCTTTCTTTCTATAGACTCCTACTTCAAGACGCTCGGCGTATCCTTCGGCGACGAGGGCTTGATTGCCTAGACCTGCTTCGGGTCTAGATAGTCCTGTGACTTTGGCAAGCTCGCCGCGCAGGGTCATCCCCGCTCCGTCCAGAAAGGCGCGGGCCACTTCACGCAAGGCATCGGTGCGCCGGGCTTTCTTTGCCAGCTCCTGTGGAAAGCGTCCTTCCGCGAGCGTCCAGATATAAGTGAACCAGGGTTCGTAAACGACTTCGCCCGGAACTACTTTCATCGCCCTTTGCAGCTCGTCCAGCGCGCGCGTAAAACGTTTACGGTCGGGAATCTTTGCGGCTTCTCTCAGATCGGCGGTCGCCATCTCCCATTCGCGACGCAGCACGCGAAGGACTGCGCGCGCGTCTGCTGAAAGCAGTTCGCTTTCCTGTCTGCGCGGCACGCCCCACAGCGCGTTGAAATACGGAATCAAACGCGGCGCGATAAAAGTTGCGCGCCCCTTTCCGAGCTTGGCATAGTAAACGCGACCGCGCCGCATCACTTCGTCCTTGATCACCCAGGTCAGACTGCTCTCAGGGTCTTTCTGCACATTGCGCGGCATGTGCGCATCGCGGCGACCGCAGACGGCTATGTAAAGCGAAGGGCCTGGACGCCGCGCATCCATCATCGCTCCACAAAAGCCTACCGCCTCAATGAGCTTCTCCGCTTCCAATGCATCCTCTACGCGCAGCTCCGGCTCGCGCCTCCACATCTGATCGCGATGCGTTTCAATCTCTTCCGGTAAAGAATTAATCATGTTGAGAGGCACAAACTTTTCAAGCTCGCTAGAGAGCGAATTAACTCTTGCTCAATGCGCTGTCGAACATCTTGATTTGACTCGCAGAGAGCTTCCATCATTGTCAGGAAGAATGCTCGTCAATCGGCCAAATTGACAGACCAAGCTTTTCAAACTGACTTGCTCGGTCACGCTGCGGAAGTCCTGACTGATCCCTTGAATCGCCAGAACCTCAATAAAATCGGGCTTTTTCGCGTATTTTACGCACGGCACGTGGGTTGCTCCCTGGTCTGCGCGCGCATTGTGCGTTCTGCTTTTTGTGCGGTAGTCGAAAACTTTAGTTTCCGAAGTCCGAACAACGAAAAAATAAGATTGATGAGAAACATGAGAATCGCAATTAGCTTTCTGCTGACAACCATACTCCTGTTGTGGTCTGTGGCAGGATTCAAGCCTGTCATGCAACTGGAGACGAAAGTCCTGGCCGCTGGTGTCTCTAAAGTGTCACCCGACCTGCGTGATAAGGTCAATAGCGGCGCGTCCGGCCAGATTCCCGTCGTGTTCGTCACTCCGAGTGCACCGACCACCAGCCTGCAATCTGCTGTCACGGGTGGCGGCGGTGCTGTCAAGAAGAACCTGAAGAACGTGCGCGAGCTGACGGCTACTCTCCCCGCTTCTCAGATTGATAAGCTGGCGGCACGCACTGATGTCAGCTACATCGCTCTCGACCGCCCCGTCCGAAAGGAAGGCCATCTAGAGATCACGACGGGCGCATATCAGGCGAGGAACTACGGAACTTCTACGACGGGCACGATCAACGGAACGGGCATCGGCATCGCCGTTCTGGATTCCGGCATCGCACCGAATCATCACTCCTTTTTCGTTGATAACACCAGCACTTCGACACGCATCGTCGCTAACGTCAACTTCGTCTCCAACGAAACAATCACCAACGACCCCTACGGTCACGGCACGCACGTCGCCGCGATGGCCGCTGGCAGCAATCACGTCGCTTCCGGCGCATACACGGGCGTCGCCCCCAGAGCTAACATCGTCAACGTCAGAGTGCTTAATAGTCAGGGCACTGGCTCTGCCTCGGACGTAGTCGCGGGCGTTGACTGGTGCATCGCCAACAAGGCGACCTACAACATTCGCGTCATCAACATGAGTCTGGGCACTACCGCCGTTGACTCTTACCAGAATGATCCCCTGTGTCTGGCTGTGCGTCGCGCCGTCGATGCGGGCATCGTCGTGGTCGTCTCCGCAGGCAACGCTGGCAAAGATGCTTCGGGCAACAAAATCTTCGGCTCCATTCATTCGCCCGGCATAGAGCCTTCGGCGATCACAGTCGGCGCAGCCAACACGTTCGGCACAGATGGTCGTACGGACGATCAGGTGACGACTTACAGCTCACGCGGGCCGACGCGCGGTTTCTACACGGACCCGCTCGGCGTCAAGCACTATGACAATCTGATCAAGCCCGATCTGATCGCGCCCGGCAACAAGATGATTCAGGCCGAAGCGCCTGGCAATGCCATCCTGGCGAGCGACCCTTCGCTCGACACAGGCATTACCACAAACATTGATCACAAGATGATGTACATGAGCGGGACTTCGATGGCCGCTCCCGCCGTAGCCGGTGCTGCCGCTCTTCTCGTGCAGCGCAATCCGGGCCTGACCCCGAACATGGTCAAGGCGATTCTTGAGTACACATCCAACCCTTTACGTAACTTTAACACTCTGGAACAGGGCGCTGGGCTGCTCAACGTCGAAGGCGCTGTACGTCTTGCGGGTGCGGTTCGTGCGAATCTTTCATCCGCTCCGCCCGCTCTGGGTGCTCCGCTTCTCAGCGTGTCTGCGCCGTCGCAGACCTCTAACATCGCCGGACAGAACTTTCAGTGGGGCGGCGGCATTATTCAGAGATGGAATTTCCTGACCGGCTCGAATCTGATTCTGAAGTACCAGAAAATTTACGGGCAGAGCAGCGTCGAAAACGCAGGCGTGCTTCTCTCGGACGGTGTGCTTAGCACGGACGGCGTGCTGGTCACAGACGGTGTCTTAATCTCCGATGGCGTGCTTGTCTCCGACGGCGTCCTGCTCGCTGACGGCGTGCTTCTCTCTGATGGTGTGTTACAGGTGATGGGCATCACGATGTCTGAGGGCGTGCTTCTCTCAGACGGTGTGTTGATCTCCGACGGCGTGCTCCTCTCCGATAGCGTGTTGGGAACATCCGCAGCAAATACATCACTGGCTCAATCCGTAATCAAGCTCGGGGATAATACGGGCAGCTTTATGAACGCGGTCGATGACTTTGTGGTCGATGTTGTCAACAGCCTCCCCGTCATTGGCACGAAGAAGAGATAGCGAGTAGGAAGCGAGAAGATGAAGGTCAAGCTCTTGAACACCGAAAATTCTCCCTCGACCTCGCTGAGTTCGCTGCTCAATGGGTCGGTTCGCCGGACGAAAAAGATGATCAAACGCAACACACAATCTCGCACCGTCACACGCCTGACAGCCCTGTTGCTGCTCTGCGCCCTGTCCTTGACGTTTATGGGCCACGCCGCCAGCACCAGCGCGCAGTCAAAGCGTGCCGGAAGCGCACAGGGTAATGGCCGCAGGCACAGGTCAGACAAAGTCTCCTCAGACTTGCGCGAGCGTATGCGCGGCGCGCGTCCGAGCGAAGATAGAGTCAAGGTCATCCTTCAGCTCAACGACGCGGAGAGCGGCTCGCTCGCCTCACTGCTCAAACGCAACGGCATTCGCGTCAAGGGCGACTTTAAAAACTTCGGCGCACGCGCAGTCGAACTCCCCGCGAGCGTGGTTGAGGAACTGGCCTCGCACCCGGAAGTCGAATACATCTCTACTGACAGAAAAATCGAAGGCCACGGCCATATCACCTCCACGACCGGCGCTGATGCGGCTCCCAAAATAACGACAACGACATCCACTTCATTATTGGGACTGGTGACGACGACCTCCACGACTTCAACTGCGGTTGATGGGACGGGCGTCGGCATCGCCATCCTCGATTCAGGCATCTGGAGCGGACACCACTCTTTTGAAAAGCGCATCGTCGCGAGCCAGGATTTTACGGGCGAAAAGCGCACAGATGATCCTTACGGTCACGGCACGCACGTCGCTTCGATGGCGGCGGCCAGCAAGCATGTTTCCAACGGAGCATATAGCGGCATTGCGCCCAACGCTAAGATCATCAACCTGCGTGTGCTCAACTCTCAGGGCTCTGGCACGGAATCGGGTGTCATCAGCGCGCTCGATTGGGTGATGACCAATCGTGCAGCCTACAACATTCGCGTCGTCAACATGAGCCTTGGCGCTCCGGCCATCGCTTCTTACAAAGACGATCCATTGTGCAAGGCCGTGCGCAGGCTGGTCGATGCGGGCATAGTGGTTGTGGCCGCCGCCGGCAACAATGGTAAAGACGACGCCGGACAAAAGATTTACGGGCGCATTCATTCGCCCGGCAACGAGCCTTCGGCCATCACCGTCGGCGCGACCAACACCTTCGGCACAGACGTGCGCAGGGACGACAC
>DATLMN010000311.1:0-14113 GCA_035537255.1 Pyrinomonadaceae bacterium
CGCCACGCTGACGGTTCCAGCGGGAGGCGATCTGCAATCGGCGATCAATGCCGCGCAACCCGGCGACACCATCCTCCTCGAAGCCGGGGCTTCCTTCATCGGCCCTTTTACCCTCACTGCCAAATCTTCTCCTAATACTGATTCCTCATACATCACGATTCGCACTTCTGCTCCTGACTCTGCGCTGCCTGCTGCCAACGAACGTATCTCTCCCTCGTATGCCGCAGTGATGCCGAAGCTGCTCTCGCCTGGCACTAACCTGCCAGCGTTGGAGACGGTGGCTTATGCGCATCACTACCGCTTTATCGGAGTAGAGTTCGCTCCGAAGGATGCATCAGTGTATGTCCGCGAGATCATCCGCTTAGGCGATGGCTCGCGCTCGCAGAACACGATGGAGATGGTTCCGCATCATCTCGTATTCGACCGCTGCTACATCCACGCGCATCCGACGCAGGACACGATCAGAGGGATTGCACTGAACAGTGCGGAGACCACGATCATCAACAGTTACATTTCGGAGTTTCACAGCAAGGGGTTCGATGCGCAGGCGATCTGGGGATGGAACGGGCCTGGGCCATTCCATGTGGTGAACAACTACCTGGAAGCCAGCGGCGAGAACTTCGGTTTTGGAGGCACTGTGCCGGGCATTCCCGGTCTCGTCCCGTCTGATATAGAGTTTCGACGCAATCTGGTAAGCCGCCCGCTCTCATGGCGCGGGCAGTGGCAGATCAAGAATCTGTTCGAGTTAAAAGCCGGACAGCGAGTGATGGTCGAAGGCAATATATTTGAGAACAACTGGGCGGATGCGCAGTCAGGGTTCGCAGTGCAGTTGACGATCACGAACGAGGAAGGAGTAGTGCCCTGGAATGAGATCAGAGATGTGACGTTTCAGCACAACATCTTCAGGCATTGCGGCGGCGGCTTCAATCTGCTCGGAATAAATAATCTCTATCCGGCTAAGCAGATGACGAATATTAAAATCGTCAACAACCTGTTAGAAGACATCAACGGAGCGAAGTGGGGCGGGAGCGGCTATTTTATACAGATGACGACGGCAGCCAATGTGACGGTCGATCATAACACCGTGCTGCACAGCGGGAATATGGTGATGGCCTACGAGACCGTCAACAATCCCGGGCAGAGTCCTGGCTTTGTGATGACGAACAACATCATGGAGCATAACGACTATGGAATCTTCGGTGGCGGGCAATCGCCAGGCATGGCTTCGATCAACGTCTACTTTCCCGGAGGAGTCTTTCGCAGAAATGTGATGGTCGGCGCGAACAGCGGAAAATATCCGTCCGACAACTATTATCCGCCGCAGCTAGCCGATGTAAAGTTTGTCGATAGCACGAACAGCAATTACAGGCTCGCATCGACCAGCCCGTACGTCGCAAGCGGCACGGATAGCAAAGATGTCGGCTGCGACATGGCCGCTCTGAACGCAGCGATAAACGGCACTGGAGGACAGTCAGCGCCGCTTGCGTCGCCGCAACTGGTTTCGAGCGCGGTGGCTTCGGCCTCGACGCTGGCCAACAATACGAACAATTCGCCGGAACAGATCAGCTCTCTGGTGAACAGCATCGCGCAGGCTTACGATGCGTTTCTCAGAGAAGCAGGGCAGTTCTCTTCCGCAGCACAGATAGATAGCGGACTGCGCGTCGCGCTCTATTTCTCGCGCGCCGCTTCAGCCTTGGCCGCCGCCGAAGGGCCTTCTTCGCTAAGCGTGCGCAACCGTCTGCAAATAGCCGCCGCGCAACTCTCGCGCGTTAATGACCTGATGGCGGCAGAAGCCTCTACTGCGAAGATTGAATCGGCGCACGCGAGCACCACTAATTTCGCGAGGGTGATTGGACTGGCAGACACACGCTCAAGCGCGAGCTATACGAACGTGCTCGCGCCTGGAAGCCTCGGCGCAATTCTTGGCGACCCGAACCAGAGCCCGCTGGCGATGCAAACATCCTTCGCAGAGAGGGCTTCGTCGGGCACACTGCCTTACGAACTGGCGGGTGTGAGCGTCACCATCGGCGGACGTGCGGCGCTGCTCGTCTCCGTTTCGCCGTCGCGCGTCACCTTCGTCGTGCCCAGAGACCTTCCGAGCGGTGAGGCGGAAGTGATCGTCACCTTGCAGGAAGGTTATGTCTCGCGCGGCATGACGAACATCACACAGGTTGCTCCCGGCATCTTTACGAACGCGGGCGCGGGCGTTGCTCTTAACGCCGCCACTTATAAGACCGGGCCGTTTGAGGTGACGACGCCGGAGGCGCTGGGGACGGACAAGCAGACGCGCCTGATGCTCTTCACGACGGGTTTCAGCAACGGCGTCGCCAATACCAACAGCGGCAATGATGTCAGGGTCGCGAACATGACGCTGGCAAACCTTGCAGAAGCTGTGACGGTGGAAGCGCGCCTCGGCAATGGAAGCGTGATCCGTCTTCCGGTTGAATTTGCAGGCACGCAAAGTCTGGGCATAGATCAGGTCAACGTCGTCCTGCCGGATTCGCTGAGAGGCGCTGGCACAATCTCTTTGACGCTGGTGATCGGCGACAAGCGCAGCAACGCCGCGACCGTCACGATCAGGTAAGACAAGCGCGCTCAAGCAAGGGACCTGATTCGTGATTGCTTCTGTGATTACTTCTCTTAAGCAGGCATTGTGTGGTTCACCTTTGCTTCGTGCTTTCTGATTTTATATTCCGTACCGATACAAGGGGACAGCCTCTATACCTCGACCGCCACTTTGTGAGCGCGCTTTCAAACTAAGGCAGCAGAGAGCGCGCTCATCTCAACTCCTGACCGCACAGATTTACTTCATGCTAGAATAAAACCCTTGGCTCACGAGAGCCGGAGTTTGATGCAAGAGCAGAGAGAAACATTGGCATGGGCCGGAGATTTAAGGGAGCGCTGCGCTGGCGGAGCGCCGCTGCGCATTCTGATCATTGCTCCGTCGCTCAATATGCTGGGCGGGCAGTCCCGTCAGGCCGCGCGACTGCTCTCGCGCCTTAAGCAAGAGCCGTCGCTTGAGGTCTCTTTTCTGCCGGTCGACCCGCGACTTCCTGGCCCGCTCGGGAGATTGCAGCAGATCAAATACGTTCGCACACTGATCACCACGCTGCTTTACTGGATGACGCTTCTCTGGAACGTCTTCCGTTATGAAGTCATACACGTTTTCTCCGCCTCTTACTATTCCTACATGCTGTCTGCCGCTCCGGCGATCATCATCGGCAAGCTTTACGGTAAAAAAGTTATCCTCAACTATCGCAGCGGCGAGGCCGAAGATCATTTGCGGAACTGGCGCTTGACGGCAATCCCTACGATTCGTCTGGCCGACGTGGTCGTCGTGCCTTCGGGTTATCTGGTCGATCTCTTCGCGCGCTTTGGCCTGAAGGCGCGTGCCATCTCCAACATCATCGAGCTGGATCGTTTCCGTTTCCGCGAGCGCGTGCCCTTGCGCCCGGTTTTCCTGACAAGCAGACTGCTCGAACCGCTCTACAATGTGGGTTGTGTGCTGCGCGCCTTCGCGCTTATTCAAAAGCGTTACCCTGAAGCTTCGCTGACGGTCGCGGGCGAAGGATGGCAGCGCGCCGAGCTGGAACAACTGGCGAGTCATCTGGGCTTGCGCCAGACAAAATTTATTGGCCGCGTGCAATTTGAAGAGATGCCTGCGATGTATGACGTGGCGGACATCTACCTGACGGCGACCGATCTGGATAACATGCCGAGCTCGATTACGGAATGCCTGGCGGCGGGCTTGCCGGTGGTGACGACGGATGCCGGTGGCATTCCCTACATCGTCACGCACGAAGAGACTTGTTTGATGGTCAAGTGCAACGATCACGAGGCGATGGCCGCTGAAGCTCTGCGCCTGCTCGAAGACCCGGACTTCGCTCTACTGATGGCACGAAGGGCGCGCGAGTCTTGCAGACGCTTTAGCTGGGAGACGGTGCAGGAAGAATGGCTCAAGCTCTATCATGAACTGGCGCGCAGCGGCGCTGTCAAAGAGGGTGAGGTGCTACCGACAGCATGAAACAGGTTCTACGCAAGGGGCTCAAAGAGATCGTTGTGGATGAAGTGCCGGACCCTGTGGCGCTGCCGCATCACGTGCTGGTCAGGCCGCGCTATTCGCTGATCAGCAGCGGCACGGAAACCGCCGACATTCATCAGGACGGAGTCTTAAAAGAGGTCGCGGAAAATCCCTCGCACCTGCGCAAGGTCTGGGAAGTGATGAAGCAGCAGGGGCCTGTGCGCACCATCTCCGAGGTCAAAGCGAAATTCAGCGAGTACGCTGCGCTCGGCTATTCAGGCGCAGGCGTCGTGGTAGAGAAACACTCGACAGTGACGGACATTGAAGTGGGAGATCGTGTGGCCTACGGCGGCGAAGGCACTGGTCACGGCGAAACCATCGTCGCCGGGCGCAATCTGGTCGTTAAAGTGCCCGACGCCGTTCCCTTCGAGCACGCCTGTTTTACGACGCTTGGCTCAATCGCCATGAACTCCGTGCGCATCGCAGGCATTGGCGTCGGCGATTGCGTCGCGGTCATTGGTCTGGGGCTGGTCGGGCAACTCGTCGCGCAGTTGGTTAAAGTCCAGGGCGGCGTGGTCATCGCCGTCGATGTCAGACCTGATCGCGTAGAGTTGGCCCAAAGCTTAGGCGCAGATCATGCCCTCGCCGGCAGTGGATCGACACCGGCGGACGTTTATGCGCTGACGGGCGGGCGCGGCGCGGATTGCGTCATCGTCGCGGCGGCCTCGAAATCTCCCGTTCCCGTTCAGCAGGCCATCAGGATGTGCAGGGATCGCGGACGAATCGTCGTCGTCGGTGCTGTGCCGCTGGATTTGCCGCGCGATGAGATGTACATCAAAGAGCTACAGCTCCTGATGTCGCGCGCCTACGGGCCGGGCAGCTACGATCCGGCTTACGAGAAGCAGGGAAGGGATTATCCTTTGCCTTATGTGCGCTGGACTGAAAATCGGAATATGGAAGAGTTCCTGCGCCTGATAGACCGTGGCCGCATCCAGTTGCAGCCTTTAATCACGCACCAGTTCGCTCTTGAAGATGCGCCGCAGGCTTACCAGACGATCATGGATCAGTCCAGTAACTCTCTGGCGGTGCTGCTGCGCTATCCCTCTGCGACAACAGATGCGAAAGCGCCCGCGCTCTTCGAGCCCACGCGGAAAGTAGAAGCGGCGTCAGCAGCGACTTCGAGTTCGCAGCTTCGCGTGGCACTCGTGGGTGCAGGCAATCTTGCGCGCTGGGTGCATCTGCCGAATCTGAAAAAGATTTCCAACGCGACTTTACGTGCCGTCTACTCTGCGAGCGGCGCGCGCGGGAAAACTTATGCCGAGCGCTTCGGCGCGGCCTATAGCTGTTCGGATTACGCGGAGATTCTGCAAGACCCGCAGATCGACGTTGTTCTGATCGCGAGCCGCCACCAGCACCATTTTCAGCAGGCGCTCACCGCCCTTGAAGCGGGCAAGCATGTCTTTCTGGAAAAGCCCATGGCGCTCACCGAAGAGGAATGCACAAAACTTGCGCGCGCCGTCGAGCAGACGGGCAAGCAGTTGACTGTCGGCTTTAACCGGCGCTTCGCTCCCTTCTATCTTGAACAGAAAAAACATCTCGCGCGAAGAACAAGTCCGGCGGTCATCAATTGCCGCGTCAATTCGCCGTACATGACTGGCTCTTTCTGGGCCGCAGACCCGGCGATAGGCGGAGCGATCATGAGCGAGGCTTGCCACTTCGTAGACCTGCTCTATTGGATGCTGGAATCCGAGCCCGTCTCGGTCAACGCTTTTTCTCTGCCGACGGGAAAACAGGACCCCATCGGCGAGAACAACATCGCGGCCAGCTTTCGCTTTGAGGACGGCTCTGTCGCCAATCTCACCTACTGCACCGTCGGCAGTAAGACCAGCGCGGGCGAGCGTGTCGAAGTCTTTGCGCAGGGCGTCGGGATAATGACGGAAGATTTTAAGCAACTGACGACGAAGAGTGGACTACAGCGCACGCGTTCCAGTTGGCGCGTCGAGAAGGGCTACAGAGCGCAACTTGAAGCTTTTCTCAAAGGCATCGGCACCGGCGAGCAACCGGAAATCACCGTGCGCGACGGCGCGCGCGCCACGCTCGGCTGTCTACGCATGCTGGAATCGGCACGCACCCTAAACACTTGCTCGATTGAGCTGGAAGCATTGTTGAGCCGATAAAGAAATTAACAGGGATGGACAGAGATTGTCAGGATGTAAAAATTCAGGATGATAGCGTTGCGCTTTAAATCTGAAGTTCAAAATCGCAACTTATCTTATTAAGCTTTGCTTTTATCCTGACAATCTCTGTCCATCCTGTTTGAATCTGCTTCGGGTTTCCATGCCGCTTTAAATTTTCTTAAAGCGACTGTCATTCTCACCCTGCCGCAAATCGTTTATGAGCAAGATACGCGACCATCTGTCATCACTGTTCAGTAAGAGATGGTTCTATCCGTCGATGATGGGCGGCGCAGTCGTGCTCTATCTGGCGCTCGCGGTTGGCAGCGCCGTGACCTATCGGCCTGAGATTGATGAAGGGTACTTTGCCAGCCCGGCGGTGAATCTCCTGACGAGGGGCTCTATGGGAAGTCCCGTGATTGAGGAGGCGGGCACGCGCTTAAAGAATATCGGCCAGCGCACTTACTGGGTGCTGCCGCTGCATCTGCTGGCGCAGGCCGGTTGGTATAAGCTCTTCGGTTTTAGTTTGCTCTCGATGCGCACGCTCTCTGCCTTCTGGGGATTGGTGGCGCTCTTTTCATGGTTCTTTATCATGAGGGCGCTCTCAAAAGACAGACACATCGCGCTGCTGACACTCGTGCTGCTCGCTATTGATTACCTTTTTATCGTCGGCGCTTCACTGGGGCGGATGGATTTGATGAGCGCGGCGCCGGGCTTCGCGGGATTTGCCTTGTACCTCAACGTGCGCGAGCGCAATCTCAATTGGGCCATACTGCTGAGCCAAGCATGTATCGTTGCTTCCGGGATGACACACCCGAACGGGATTCTGCATTTCGTGGGACTGCTGTTTCTCACGCTTTACTTCGACCGGCGGCGAATCAAATGGCAGCACGTAGGATTAGCCCTCATGCCTTATCTGATCGGAGGCATCGGGTGGGGACTTTATCTGCTTCAAGACCCTGCGGCATTTGTCGCGCAGTTTACTTCTAACACGACGACGGGCGGACGGATGGCTGGCTTTAAAGAGCCCTGGATGGCCGTCGCCAGAGAGTTGAGCTGGAGGTACGGACGCGCCTTCGGTTTGGGTGAGCATTCGGTCGGACACTCTGGGCCAATCTATCTCAAGTCAATAATTCTTCTGGCTTATGTAGTGGCGCTTGCTGGCGTGCTCTTTACTCGCGCGCTTCGCAAGCACGTGGGTTATCGCGCTCTGCTCTTTATGACGGCGATCTACTTCGTCATGCTGACGATGCTCGACGGGCAAAAAGAGACGCCGTACTTAATGCACATTCTTCCGCTGCATATCGCGATGCTGGCCGTCTGGGTGAGATGGTGCTGGACTGAGCGCCTGGTTCCGGCGTGGATTATGGCGGCCTGCTTGCTAGTCTTCGCGTCTCTACAGATCGGCGGGATGATGTACCGTATCAGGCAGGACACTTACCACACTTTATACATGCCTGCGATCAGTTGGCTGAAACAGAACACGACGCCTGAGACCACCATCACGGGGACGCCTGCGCTCGGCTTCGGCTTAGGCTTTAGAGATAATCTGTTGACGGATGTGCGGCTCGGTTATGCGAGCGGAAAGCGCCCGGACTTGATCGTCGTGGGCGATGATTACGAAAGCTCTTTTAAGGAATATCAGAGCATGGAGCCTCAGCTCTACGAGTACATCAACAGGCTGCTCGCGGAGGAGTACCGTGAGGTTTACCAAAACCCTGCCTTCAAGATTTATGCCCGCCGTTGAAGAGGCGTAGGATGCTTTGAATCTTTGGTAGTGGGTCAATTTGAGATTGAGTGTGATGGAAGCGGCTATTCACCTCAGAGGCACAGAGAACACAGAGATGGCACAGAGAGATGAACATCGCTCAAGCCTCCGTGCTTCCTCCGTGCCCTCTCTGCCTCTGTGGTGAGTCTCAATGCGCCGCCTACTCAATTATCCATACTGACCTACTCCCGAATCTTTTGCTTGTCGGCTGAGGATTATTGCGTTAAGCTTTATCAAGCGCGTCTCGGTGCGGGGACTGCGCCCATAGAGTCCCAGCGCTTTGCAGTTCCTGCATCCAAAACTTTTCGGTTGTGACGCTTTTCCTACCGACATAAATACCGCCAATACGGTTTAAGTGAAATGAGTGCTCTTGCCCCACGACAACTCTGGAAACCCATAGCCATCGCCGCCGCTCTCGCTTTCGTTTACGCGAGCGTGCTCGCCAAACTCGGCTACGATTGGTGGGAGGACGAGAACTATTCCCACGGGCTGCTGATCCCCTTTATCATCGGCTATATCCTGTGGACGGAGCGCGAGAGTCTCTCTCAACTGCGCCTGCGCCCTTCCGTCTGGTGGGGCGGAGCGGCTGTTATCGTCGCGCTGCTCGCGTTGTGGACGGGAACCGCCGGCGCGGAGCTTTTCACACAGCGCATGTCGCTGGTGCTGATGCTCATAGGCGTGTGCGTGTACTTCTGGGGATTTCGTCTGCTCAGGTTTATCGCCGTGCCGCTGCTGCTGTTCGTGCTGGCGATTCCGATTCCGGCCATACTCTTTAACAAGATCGCTTTTCCCTTGCAGCTTTTCGCCTCGCGCTGCGCCGTGTGGGCCATGAGGCTCTTTGATATTCCTGTGCTGCGGCAAGGCAACGTCATAGAGCTGATGCCTTTGAATGCCACGACGCCAAAGCGGCTCGAAGTCGTGGAGGCTTGCAGCGGTATTCGTTCCTTGATGACGCTCGTCACGCTCGCGGTCGTCTTCGCCTACTTTACTCATCCGAAGAGTAATGACAGTGGTGGCGGAAGCGGAAGCTTGGGCCAACGGGCGCTTCGCACACTGAAGGGTTATGGTTTCTGGCGCTCTACGGTGCTTGTGCTCTCGGCAGTTCCGATTGCGATTCTGACGAACGCACTGCGCGTCAGCGGCACGGGCGTCCTCGCGCATTATTACGGCACGAAGGTAGCGGACGGTTTCTTTCATAGCTTTTCCGGCTGGGTCGTTTACATCGCCGCTTTCCTCTTGCTGTTTGCCGTCGGCTGGCTGCTGGATCGAATCGGTAGGTTTGGTAAAGGCGGCGGTGGCGGTGGCCGCGCCCCGCGTCTGTCGAAAGAGGGCGAGGCGGCGGCTGATGGTCTGAAATCGGCTGCCTGAGATTTTTTTGAGCAAACGGTTCGCCGCCTTAGTCCTTAGACTCCTGAGCAGCGAAGCGTGTAAAGTAAGAAACGTTTTATGACCAACTCGAAATCGAATATACCCTGGCGCTTTCTGATTCTGCTCCTAATGCTCGTCACGGGCGGTATCTTTATCAACACCTGGGCGCTCGCGGGCGATGCGCACGTCGACCGTCGACAGTTGAAAGACTTTCCAGTGCAGCTGGAGAGCTGGAATCGCATCGGCGCGGACGAGGTCCTGGATCAGCAGACGGCGGACGTTCTGCGCGCGGATGATTTTCTCTCTCGCGTCTACGGGCGGCCGGACGGTCGTCTGGCGAGCTTTTACGTCGGCTACTTTGCGACGCAACGCACGGGCGCGACCTATCACAGCCCGCTCAACTGCCTGCCCGGTTCTGGCTGGACGCTGAACGACCCGGCGACCATCAAGATCACACCCGCAGACGGCACTGCTCCTTTTGAAGCCAACCGCTATATCGTCCAGAACGGCAATGACAAACAGATGCTCGTTTACTGGTATCAGGGACGCGGGCGCATCATCGCGAGCGAGTACTGGGGTAAGTTCTACACAGTGCTCGACAGCGTACGGAGGCGGCGCTCCGACGGCGCTATCGTGCGCGTGATGGTTCCGGTGGGCACTTCGGAGCAGGCAGCACTGGACGCCGCCGTCTCCTTTGCCGCGCAGGTCGCGCCGGTTCTTCCGGGTTACGTACCCAACTAATCAGAGAGAAAGGGAAAGGCTCTTCAAACTATGCTTTATTGAACAAGTGTCTCTGGCGTGCGCGCCGCCCGGGCTATTTTCCGCAGACTTTTGGGAAGGCGCAGGCCATTGGCCATTTCTTTATGATGTGTGTCAACATTTCCCGGAGTAATCGAGAGAAACTTAAGCAGAAACAGGCTTTTTGATATTAACTGAAGAGCGCGCCAGCCAGCCTTTGGGCGACATTGCCCGTCGCCCGAAGGTCAGACAAAAGGGCCGGCCGCGATTCACAAGCGACAATTCGGAGGCTCTTACAGCGCGGAAGCGACCATTGCCCGGTCAATCCGCAAAGCGAGCCTCGAAGGAGTTTTAATCAGCATGAGACATCAAGAGTGCACCCGCCGAACCGTCCCTTTTATCATCCTTTGCGTGCTCGCTCTGGCCCTCAGTGTGGCGACGAGTGGCTGCAAAAACGCCGAAGCCAGCAAGGCCGAGCATCAAAGGCGCGGCGAAGCTTTCCTCAAAGATAAAAAGTTCCAGGAAGCCAGCATAGAGTTTCGCAACGCCATACAGGTTGACGACAATTTCGCGGCGGCACACTGGGGATTGGCGCAGGCTTATGAAGGTCTAGAGCGCTGGCAGGAAGCCTTCGACGAGATGAAGCGCGCCGCCGACCTGGATCCGAACAATCTGGCCGTGCGCGTTCGCCTGGGTAACTATTATCTGCTGGGTAAACAGACGCCCGAAGCCGAGCGCTACGCCAAAGAGGTTCTACAAAAAGACCCCAACAACATCGAAGGGCACATCCTGATGGGCGGCATCCTCTTCGCGCAGGGTAAGAAGGACGAAGCGCTCGCGGAGATCAAGCGCGCCGTCGAGATCGACCCCAAGCGCGTCGAGTCCTATTTGAGCCTCGCGCAGTACTACGTCACCGTCAAGGACTCGGTCAAAGCCGAAGAGACCTACAAGCAGGCCATCAGCGTCAACAACGCTTCGGCGCTGGCCCACGTCGAGTACGGGAAATTCCTTGTGCAGGCCAACCGTATGAACGAGGCCGAGCCGGAATTTCGTCGCGCCGTCGAAGCAGAGCCCGCCAACCGCGACGCGCGCCAGGCGCTCGCCACCTACTACGTCGTCACCAAGCAGATGGACAAGGCTGAAGAAGCCTACAAGGCGCTTGCCGAATTGGAAAAGGATAGACCCGAAGGCCGCGCGGCGCTGGCAGACTTTTACTCTTCAATCGGTCGCTATGACGACGCGATCAGAATCTATCAGGAGATCATCAACTCTTCGCCGGAGTATATGAAGGCACGCTATCGTATCGGCGAGATGATGCTCATGCGCGGCGACACGAAGGGCGCGCAGGCGCAGGTCGACGAAGTACTTAAGGCCAACCCGCGTGACATGCAGGCGCTGATGCTCAGAGCGCGCGTGCGTCTTCAGACGGGCATGCCAAAGGATTTGAAGGACGCCATTGAAGACCTCAAAGAGGTGCTTAAACAAGAGCCCAATTCGCGCGCCGGTCTATACTTTATGGCCGAGGCAAATTTCCGCTCGCAGCAGTTCGAGCAGGCGCGCATCTACGCGGGCGAGCTTGAAAGGTATCACCCGGATTATCTTCCTGCGAAATTGATGCAGGCGCAGATCAGTCTCGTCTCCGGCGACAATAAAAACTCGCTCAGTCGTTCCAGCGAGCTGCTTGAACAGCTCAGCAAGGCAGGGCCTGACCGCAACATCTCGCCGCAGCTACTCGCGGAATTGCGTCTGAAAGCGCACGTGACGCGCGGCTCTGCGCAGATGAATCTGGGCAACATGCAGGCTGCGCGCGCGGATTACGAGACGGCGCGAGACCTTGCGCCCAACGCGCCCGGCGTCTATACGAACCTCGCCGTGCTCGCGCTCAAAGAGAACAAGCAGGACGAGGCCGTCAGTCTATACGAGCGTGCGCTTGCTATTGACAACGCGAACTTCGATGCGCTAAATGGATTGATCAATCTTTACGTCGGCCAAAAACGCATAGATCAGGCGCATGCCAGGGTGGATCAGGCTCTCGCTGCTCAACCCAATTATGCGGCGCTTCATTATCTGAAGGCGCAGGTTTACGGCTTTGAGCGCAACGCCGCGGGCGCTGAAGGAGAGTTGCGACGCACGGTTGAGATCGAGCCCAATTATCTGCCGGCGTATTTCGCGCTCGGTGCGCTCTTTGTCAACTCGAACCGGCAGGAGCAGGCCATCGCCGAGTACCGCAAGATACTTGAGAAGCGGCCCGACGATGCGAGCACCTACACGCTCATAGGGATGCTCGAAGACAGCCGTCAGAACTACGATGCGGCGGCAGAGAGCTACCGCAAAGCCCTTGAGCTGGATCAGAACTCTGCGATTGCGGCCAACAATCTGGCGTGGCTCTATGCGACACGCGGCATGGGCAATCTGGACGAGGCCGTCCGCCTTGCTCAGCAGATCGTGCAGAAATACCCGGAGCAGAACGGATTCGCGGACACGCTCGGCTGGGTCTATTACAAAAAGAATCTTTACGCGGCTGCCGTCGAGCAATTAAAGAAGGTCGTCTCACGCGACCAGAACAGCGCGACCTATAATTTTCATCTGGGAATGGCGCTGGTAGGCAGTGGCGATAAGGCTGGAGCGCGCCGCGCGCTCGAACAGGCCTTGCGCTTAGGGGAAGGCAAGAATTTCGCGGAGGCAGATGAGGCGCGCCGCACACTCGCGACGCTTTAGAACAAGCAGGGGCACAGTGGCTCTTCGGACAAGCCTTGTCCAGAGCTTTTAGCTGCAACTTACTCGAAAGAGTAATCGATGGTTTTGAAAACTTGAGAAACTCTCCTGCCGCCTGTGATAACGACTGACGATTGCCCCGTTTGTCGAACATCGTAGGCCGCATGAGAAGCGTTTGCGAGAAGTGGATTGATGCCGCTCGAAAAATAAGAGAGACGAGCGGCAAGACTTGCAGCCACATCCGCACTCTAACGCGAACCCCCTTCTAAGCTTTCGCGCTTGATGCCAGGGTTGCCCCCTGGCCTCTCATAATGAAAGCGAAAGCCGACAGGGCTTTTTGTCCGAAGACCGAACCAGTTTAAGGAGTGCCGTTATATGAGTGTCGAATTCCGCCAGCGAACTCCGGGCGAATACGCGCGGATCATCTGGAAACGCAAGTGGCTCATCCTGCTGCCGACTATCGCGATTGCGACCGCTGTCGCCATCGTCGTCCTGCGCCTGCCTGACGTTTACGAATCGGTCACGCTCATCGTCGTCAAGCCTTCGAGCATCTCGACTTCGGTCGTTCCCACTGTCTCGGACGATACTCTGACCCGCCAGCTCAACAACATCAATCAGGTCGTCACCTCCCGCTCTTCCCTGCAACCTCTGGTCGAAAGGTACGGTCTTTACCAGCAGGAGCGGCTGCGCAATGAACCGATGGAAGAGATAATAGACGGCATGCGCAAGGACATACACGTCGAGGTCAACACGAGCCGCAACGATATTACCAACGGCTTCAACATCACCTATCGCGGGCGCGACCCGAAGACCACACAGGCCGTGACGGCGGAGCTGGCCAGCAAGTTTATAGACGCGCAGACGCAGGCCACCGTCTCCTCTTCGACGCAGACTAAACAGTTCTTCGAGCAGCAACTTGCCCAGGTCAAGCAGGAACTGGACGCGATAGACAAACAGCGGCTCGAATATATGCAGCAGCACATGGATAACCTGCCGACGAGCGCCGCTTCGCTTCTAGGTCAGCTTAATGGCCTGCGCGAACAGCAGAAGGCGCTCATCACTGAGATCGGTCGCCTGCGCGACAGCCGCACGGCCCTGAGCACCCAACTGAACGCCATTCAGCAACAGTTCGAGATAGACAAGCAGGAAGTCGAAGACGTGCGCACGGACGTAAAGTCCACGCTCAGCTACGGCCAGCTTTTACAGCGCAAAGTTTCGCTCGAAGCTGAATTAGAGAACATGAAAACTACGCTCAAGCCTGCGAACCCTGACGTGAAGGCCAAACAGGCTGAGCTTGATTCCACAGTCAAGCAGATGGAGCAGATGGTC
>DATLMN010000312.1:0-30367 GCA_035537255.1 Pyrinomonadaceae bacterium
CGCTCTTTTCAAACCGGCTCAGCCTGGGCGCAGGTCTTGGATATGCTCGCAGCGACACGTCGCCGCTCACCACCATCGAAAAAGTATCGGCCTCTGTCAATCTGCCGCGCCAGAACACTCTTCAACTAGCCTACCTGCACAGTCAGACAGGGCCGCAGCTTCTTATCAGCCTGCGCGGGTCGCTCTTTCGCGGAGGACGCCGTGCCGATCTGGCGCGCAGCGCCTCGCCCTCCGAGATGAATACTTACGGAGCTTTTTACGGCAGGGTCTATCAGGACGTAAATCTCAACGGCAGGTACGATCCGGGCTTTGACCGTCCTCAATCAAAGGTGCAGGTGCGTATCGACGGCAACCGCTATGTCGTGACGGACGATAATGGCCTCTTTAGAATCGAAGCGGTGCATACGGGAGACCACACAGTCTATCTGGACCTGCTCTCTGTACGCGCAGACCTGACCATGCTCGATGGCCCGCAGCAGACCGTAACGCTCCTTCCGGGCCGCGACTCAATCGTAGACTTTCGATTGGTCAGAACAGGACGCATGACCGGCACAGTCTGGTTCGACGCAAACGGGAACGGTCAACTGGATGAAGGCGAGCGACCTTTGCCGGACGTGCGTATAGTGCTCGGCAGCGGGCGCGACACGCTGACGGACGAGAACGGCGTCTTCACCATCGGAGACCTCCCGCCCGGCGACCACGTCGTCCTCATCGACGAAAAGACCCTGCCTGAAAATATGCGCTCCTCCAACGGCTCGCTCACCGTCAAAGTCCAGGCCGGAGCCGAAACCGCCGACATCAATCTCCCTGTTACACTGATTCCGCCCGTCATCAAACGCTTCCCCGTCGCAGCGAATTAAGAGGGATTGCAGGGTTATATCCGTATTCAATTGAATATCAGGAACGCCAAGACTCACCACAGAGGCACAGAGGACACAGAGATAGCACAGAGAGTTGAGCGTTACTCAAGCCTCCGTGCTTCCTCGGTGCGCTCTGTGCCTCTGTGGTGAATGGCTCTTTCCTTATACTCAACTGAAATTTGCTTTAAGATTTAGAGCTTGCGGGCTGAAGATATTACAAGCCCGCGCAAGAGGCGCGAGAGTGTCGCTTTCCATATCAATCGGTTTTGACCATCAAGTCTGAGGCTTAACCGTAAAGTCTCCCGCCATGCAAAATTTTTTGCATCCTGAAAAACTTCTTCACCGCTGCAAGATTCCTTGCTATGATGTGCAGGCACACTTAACCTGTGCCGCCAGATGGCAGCCAAACTCCCAAGCTATTAGAAGTCTTACAGCAGTATCATCAGCAGATTCAGTAAGGTAACGCCGAAAGGTATATCACCAGCAGCCGTGACTCCATTTGGAATATAGCCTGCTGCTTTGACACCGTTCGGTATCTCGTCTGCAAAAACAGGAAGAGCTAAGGCCATAAGCAATAAGGCAACTCGAAATATTTTCATGGTTTTTTCCTTTATGGTATTTATTGGACTAACTGCCGCACGCCTCTCTAGGATGCGGCGGTTTTTCTTTACATGCAAATGTTTTTGCATCACTGAGAGAAAGGCAAACCTCACATGAACTTAGCCAACACAAAATTAGAGAAGCGATGCTGTAAGGTGTCTGAATTGATCTACGCAGGACAATATGAAGCAGCCCGAGATGAGCTAGGCGAGTTGTGGGCAGGGATAGGCGAGCGTCCGCAGTTGGATTTTGCGCCTCAGGTCAGTGCAGAAGTCTTACTACAATGTGGGACTCTCTCAGGTTGGCTCGGCAGCGCTAACCAGCTTGACGTACAGGAGAAAGCCAAAGACCTAGTCACCGAAGCACTCCGCATCTTTCAGTCTCTCAACCTGAAAACCAAAGCCTCCGAAGCACAGTACGAGCTTGGCATGTGCTACTTCCGCAATGGCGCATACGATGAGGCGCGAATAGTTTTAGATGAAGCAAGAGAGGGGCTTAAAGATGATGAGTTAGAGTCGAAAATCTTAATCAGACAAACCATCGTAGAAATTTGGGTAGGAAAGTATCTTGAAGCATGGCGGATGCTTGAGAAGGCGCAGACCACTTTTGAAAACTCCGATGATGCACTTAAAGGCCGGTGGCATGGTCAGATGGCCTTAGTCTTACGCAGGCTGGCTACCACCGAAGGTCGAACCGATTATTTTGATAAGGCCATCATTGAGTACACAGCAGCGATCTACCATTATGAACAAGCAAAGCATGGAAGATATTGTGCGTCTAACTTAAATAATCTTGCATTTCTTCTCTACAAGTTAGATCGCTATGAGGAAGCGCATGAGCATCTTGACCGCGCCCGCACGTTTTTAGAGAGGCTTAAAGATGTTGGGTTACTGGCGCAGGTAGAAGAAACACGTTCGCGGGTGCTCATTGCAGAAGAACGCTACGTAGAAGCGAGGCGAGTCATACTTGATGTAGTACGGACTTTTGAGAAGGGAGGAGAGCAGGCGCTCCTAGCTAATGCGCTTACTCTACAAGCTATCATTGAGGCAAATCTTAAAGACTACGACCACTCACTTGATACATTCCGTAATGCTATCAATACTGCCGAGAATGCAGGAGCGTTATCTAATGCCGGGCGTGCTGCTATGTCGATGATTGAGGAACATGGTGCAGGGCGTCTGTCTGAAAGAGAAATCTATGAAGTGTACCGTCGCGCCGATAGATGGCTGGCGGTCACACAGGACGCGGAGGATATAGCAAGGCTTCGCGCATGCGCTCGTATTGTGATGAGAAAATTGTACGGGCCTGAGCTGGACGAGTATTTCACGTTGCCGGAAACGGTCTTGCAGTATGAGGCTCGTTTTATTGAACAGGCGCTGGAAGAGGAGAGGGGTAGTATCTCAAGGGCTGCACACAGGCTAGGACTCTCACATCAAACGTTGGGCGCGATGATCCAGACGCGGCATCGAAGCCTTACCGGGAAAAGAAATCCTGAAATCAAACGTAAGAGAAACATCGTGAAAAAAAGGTAAGTGTCCGGCTTACCTCTATAAACATTTTGCTTCTATTAACATTTTGCCTCTATCGAAATTAAGGCTTGGGCTTGTCTGTCTCAGGGGAAGTCTTGGCGACGGGGTCGTGCATGACGCCTTCTTTGATGACGAGGTCTGTGATGCCTTCGGTCGCTTTGCCGTTACCCTGAAAATCCACTTTGTATTTGACCGTGTAAGTTCCTGGGGGCAGCGTCTTGTCTATCGTGAGCGCTTTGCTCAGGAGCGAGCCGCCAAGGACGGGGAGCGATTCGCCTTCCGACAATTCGTACAGTGTACGCCCGTGCGCGTCCGCGATCTGGATTGAAGAGATGGGGCGAATCGCACTGTTGCCGTCGTTCTTGAGCGTCGGCGTGATCGTGATTCCGTTCGGGCCAGCCTTTGCCTGAAGGTTTTCGAGCGTGCCGCGACGCACGGTCTGCGGCACTGTGATGTAGAACATAGAGGCCATGCGAAGGCGCACCAGCATTTGCCGCGCGCCACGGTTCAATTTGATCGTGTCGGGGCGCTGCTCGACGACGAGCGCCGCCAGGTGATCGCCCGGCGCGGCGTCCTTCGGCACGGAGATGGTGACGCGTATGGAGTGCGTGTGTCCCGGCTGCACTGTGACCTCTGAAGGGCTGTAGATAATCCAGGGAGAGGCCGAGCGCGGTTGCGTTCCGGCCTTGAAAAACTGTAGCTCTCCGCTTTGATCTATCGTCCAGTCGTTGAGCGTCGCCACGATGCGCGAGTTCTGCGCGTTCGGCTTGGCCGTGTGATAGTCGAGGTTGATGACGACGGTCGTCTCAGAGCCCGGCTGCATCTCCAGCTCGAAGCGTGCGGGCGCGAGCGCGATGCCGTCCGTCCCCGAAGCGGATGATTCTGCACTGCGCGGCGCGACCGTTTGCGCTTCGACGAGTGCCGTCAGGCTGGCGATTAAGAGGATCAGCAGGATAAGACAGAAAAGCGGCGTGACATAAGTCGTGATCTTTTTGATGGTCATCTTGTTCATAAGAGTTTAGCTGCAAACAACGTTCGGCCCGGCGGAGATGGTGAAAGTAATCGTCGCGCTGAATGTTCCGGAGATGTAGTACTGCGGCTTGATCGTAAAGATGGCGTCGAAGACGTAGCCGTTATCGGCTTCGTGCTTGGTCACGCTGCCCCTCGTCAGCCTCGGCCCGCTCAAAATCACTGTCGAAGTCAGGACATTACCTAGCGATGAAGGATAAGAGGCGCGGCCATCTGTATCTAGCGTGACCGTGGTCGAGGGGTCGTTATTGAAAGGCGTGCGGAAGAGATGCGGTGTGGTGCAATCCTGTGCCTTGTTTCCCAGCTGGCGCAGATTGCGCGCGCCGAACCCTATGTCGGATGCCTGCACGGCCTGTAGATTGCCGTTGAATGCGCCGGCGACGGAGACGGCGACCTGATAGGGCGCTGTGCTGCGGATCGCTATGGGCACTGTGACCTTGACGATATTATTGGCGTTGACGGGGGAAACTTCGCCGAAGTTGATCGTCACGACCAGATCCTGCGTCAGGCTGTTGCTGCCCGAGACTGTTCCGCCCTGTGAGCCAGTCATGGTCGGCAACCCGCCACTGCTGATATCAAACTGCGCGCGCGCCTCAGGGGCTGCACACAGTGCCAGCAGGCAAGAAAAAATAGCGATTGTCAGAGCGCGTCGCTTCATAATTCCAGTCCGGGGGGATTGGACGGGAGAAACCGGCTCGTAACGATTGCCGGTCTCTATATGGTCAAGCGTCGTCGCTTACCTTGAAACGACGACGCTCGAACTCTCTGGCCCAACTCAAAACAGGAAGGCTTTCGTGAGATGAGTCTGACTTAAGGGGCAGCAATGGTAAAGGTCGCCGTAGCAGTGGTCGAGCCGTCCTCGTAGAACTGCGGCTTGACGGCAAAGACGGCCGGGACGACGAGGCCGTTGCCGTTGGCGCGGGGCACTGCGTTAAGGATGCGCGGGCCGCTCAAGACCGTGGTCGAGGCGGAAAAAGCGCTCAGGTTCGAACGCACCGCTGTGAACTCAAAGCGTCCGCTGGTGGCGTTGACTGCGCCGTTGGCTCCGTTAGTCGGGTCGCCGGACGTGTTGTCCGTGTCGACGCCGGTCGTATGGATACCGACTGCGGAAGAGCGTGCGAATGAGCCGACGCCAAAACCTATGTCGGCGGCCGTGATTCTGTTTGCAGTCGAACCCGTGCTGGACACCACAGCGCTCATAGAGAGCACGTAGTTGGCATTGCTTCTCAGCTTCAGGGGGACTGAAGCCTTGATAAAGCTGTTGGTGTTGCCGGGGCCGAGCTCGCCCAGGTTCAGCACGACTGCCAGCGCGTTATCAACCGTTCCATCGGTCGTCACACCGCCGCCGGAATTACCCGTCAAAGTGACAGCGCCGCCCGAATTGAGTTCAACGAATTTCGATACTGTGCCGCTCATGGTGACTGTTCCGCTGGTGTTGATCTGCGCGGAAGCTGAGGTCGCGGCAAGCGCCAGCAGGACTGCCAGAGAGGCTATCTGCACGGCTTGTTTGATTGAGTTGAGCATGACTTTCTTTTAGGTCTCCTTAAGAGGGGGAATCTAACGGGCAGGATTTTCCGACCTGCCTGTTGGGGGGAAATAGCTTTAGCAGTTGAGTAGCCAAAGCGGGCAATGAAGCGGGGCTGCCTTCAAAGAGGGTAAAAGCGGGCACACAGAGGCCCGGCTGCCCGTCCTGCAATACAAGCCGCATGCCGCGCATCCGGGAATGCCCTGTCCAGGCTTTAAATTGTGGGAAACAATTGGCTTGAGAAGATTGAGTGCCTGCCCCGGAGAAAGCTCTTGAGGCTTCCCTTGACAATCCTGACTGAAGTTTTGTCATGTAGGCTGACGTTTTGTCAGCCTGCGCTTCGCTGTCAGGAAAATCAGTAATACCCTAAATTTAATTCTCTGCGCTTATCTCCGCGTCTCTCTCTGCGACTCTGCGGTGAGTTGCTCTCCATGATATTCACCGCAGAGTCGCAGAGCAACGCCGAGGGGACGCTGAGACTTATTATTCTCATCAGGACTCTACCGGAAAATCGCGGCCGCATTATCACGGATGACTGTAGAATAACTCTACGCGCTTAAGGAATCGGAAACGTTCCCTGATACGGCTGCTTTTGAGGGCGACAAAAGCGGAACAACTGCCGTCAACGAAAAAATCATGACCGACTATCTCAAACGCAAAATTGATCTCGGCGATGCGGAATTCGCCAACGTCTTCGACGAGCTGACTTTCTGGTCGTCCAGATTCGGCCAGATGCTTTTCGACCGGATTGAGATTCGCCCTCATCTACGCATTCTGGATGTCGGCTGCGCGAGCGGATTTCCTTTATTCGAGCTGGGAGGCGTGTTCGGCCATTCCTGCCGCATTACGGGCCTGGACATCTGGAGCGAAGCGCTGAATAGAGCCGAGCGCAAGCGAAAGTTTTACGCGCCACCCAACATCACACTCGTCGAGGCAGACGGCGCGCATCAACCCTTCCGTGATGCGACCTTCGATCTGTTGATCTCTAACCTTGGCGTCAACAACTGGTCTGATCCGGAAGCAGTGCTTGCGGAATGTTTCCGCGTCGCCAAACCTGGCGCACGCCTTGTGCTCACGACGAACATCAAAGGGCACTACCGCGAGTTCTATGATGTCTTTCGAGAAACCCTGCGAGAATTGAACAGACCCGAACAGCTTGAAAAACTTGCGGCGCAGGAGCAGCATCGCGGGACAAAAGAATCTGTCTGCGACCTGCTTCAACAGTCGGGCTGGAAGCCTGTGCGAATCGAAGAAGACAGCTTCCGTATGCGGTTTGCGGATGGCAGCGCATTGTTCAATCACTCTTTAACAAGAATCGGTTTTCTGGACGGCTGGCGAAGCGTCGTCGCACCGGATGAAGAGATATTGGTTTTCGAAGCAACCGAGAAAAAGCTCAATGAGGTGGCGCGCATCAAGGGCGAGCTGCGGATGAGTGTGCCGATGCTTTATCTCGAAGCAGAAAAGGCTGCTTGAAAGTTCCACACAACTGACGGCTGGGTAGTGGTTCAGTTTGAAATTGAATGTAATGGAAATGGCTATTCACCACAGAGACACAGAGGACACGGAGGAAGCACAGAGACTAAAACAGCACTCAAGCCTCCGTGCTATCTCTGTGCGCTCTGTGTCTCTGTGGTGAGTCTCAATGCACCGCATACTCAGTTATTCAAACTGCATCACTACTGACGGCTGCCAGCGCTGTTTTTAACATTTAGCAGAGTTTATAACTTTCATCGGACTTATTATTTTAAGGAGTACGCCATGATAAGAACCGTCGCGTGGTTTGAGCGCAAGTTCTCTTTTGATCTTCCGTTGTGGATGTATCCGAACATCATCGAGCGCCTGCGCGGCACTCCCGCGCGATTGGAAGACCGTCTAGCGTCTCTGCCCGCCAGCACGCTCGCGCGCCGTGACGGAGATAAATGGTCTATGCAGGAGCACGCCGGTCATCTGCTGGACCTTGGCCCACTGGACATTGCGCGCCTCGACGATTACGCGGCCGGGCAAGAGACCTTACGCGCCGCCGACCGCGAGAATCGAAAGACCCACGAAGCCGATCACAACGCGCGCGAGATCGCAGACCTGTTGCGCGCCTTTCGCGCCGAGCGCGCCGAGTTCGTACGCAGTCTCGAACAGTTTGACGAAGAGTTTATCAATCGTCGCGCCGTCCATCTGCGACTCAACACGGAGATGCGAGTTCTGGACTTCGCCTTTTTTATCGCCGAGCACGACGATCATCATCTGGCGCGAATCACGGAGCTGATTCACAAGTTCGGTGAAACATAAAGGAAAGCGCGCCTGTATAAATCCATTGAGCTAAATGGGACGAATCAAATTACTCGAACAGATTTCTACGGCCGATGCAGGGCTCGCGGGCGGCAAAGCTTATAACTGCGCGCGGCTTCTTCAGGCTGGCTTTCCAGTGCCCGCAGGGTTCGTGCTGCTGGCAGATGACAAGGATGATGGATTGATCGAAAGCGTCGAATTGGCGCGTGCGCTCGAAGACTTGCCTGAAGAGAGCCTGTTCGCCGTGCGCTCTTCGGCGGCGGACGAGGACAGCGCGGGCCATTCGTTCGCGGGGATTCACGAAACACGTCTCAACGTCACGCGCGACCGTCTAGAGGAAGCGATACGCGCGTGCCGCGCCTCCGTCGAATCAGCGCAGGCCGTCGCTTATCGCCGCGCGCAGGGGCTCGGCCTTGATAACTTGCGCACGGGAGTGCTCGTGCAGTTGATGATTCAAGCGGTAGCGGCGGGCGTCGCCTTTACGATCAATCCCGTGACGGGCTCGCAGGACGAGCTGGTTATCAGTGCTACCTGGGGATTGGGCGAAGCCTTGGTCGGCGGCCACGTCGAGCCGGACGAATTTCGTGTACTTAAGTCCGACCGTGCTCTGCTTTCATCCCACATCGGCGACAAAAATTTCCGCGCAGTATCAGAGCAGGGCGTCTCTCGCCTCGTTGAAATCGAAGTAGACGAACGTCGCAGGGCGTCTTTAACGGACACGCAAGTGCGCGAGCTGGTAGGGCTTCTGGTACGCATAGAGGATTATTACGGCGCGCCGCAGGACATAGAGTGGTGTCACGACGGCCGACAGTTCTGGATTGTTCAGTCGCGCCCTGTGACTGCCACGCACGCGACCCCCTACGCGCAAACGGATATTGAATGGACGCGCGCCAATGCGCGAGAGGTGCTGCCGGATTTGCCTTCGCCGCAGGTCCTGGACGCCATCTGCGATATTTTGGAGCGCGGGATGCGCGGCGTCTACGGACGCCTCGTCAGGCCACCGGAAGAGCTTGGGCCTCTTATCAAAGCCTTCTACGGGCGTCCCTATTTCAACATGACGCAGTTTCGTCACGTCTGCCGCATGACGGGCAGCGAGGCTGCTTCGGTCATGCGCAGCATGGGCCATGAGGGCGAGATCAGGGAAGAAGACAAGATTGCACAGCGCCCACCTTTAAGCGATTTTCTGCGCGTGCTCCCGGATATACTTCGCACTGGATGGATGCAGGTCAGGGCCGGGCACATGGTCAAAGAGACTTTGGCCGCCGTCGAGCGCGATATGGCCTTTATCGACGCGCACGACCCGCATGTGATGTCCGACGAAGAGATGGCCGCGTACCTTAAAGAATGGAACGACGAAACGGCGGAGCGTTTAAGAGTCGTCTTTGTGATGTCTGGCGTCTTTCTCTACGAAGCGCCGCTGAAAAAAATCTGCGAGCAGGTCGGTTTTACTTTCGAGCGATTGCTGCACACGCAGCTTGCCATCGGCGAAAAGAGCGTCAGCGCGCAGCAGGGGCTAGACCTCCTGACACTTGTCGATCAGGCGCGACGTGAAGAGCACGCTCGCCATTACTTTATGCGAAGCGCGGACGGCTTCCAGGATTTTCGCGCACAGTTGCGGGGCACGGAATTTCTTAATCACTTCGAGCTGTTCCTGAAAAAGTACGGGCATCGCGGGCCTTACGAATCGGACTGGTCGCTGCCGCGTTACAGCGAAGACCCAGCGCCGCTCCTGTTCGCCATCGGCGCACACGTGCAAGCGCCCGAATCGCCCCTGCCAGAAGAGATCATCGCGCGGCAGGAGCGCGAGGCTAAGGAAGCGTGGCAGGAATTCGAGAAGAGACTGAGCTGGCATCAACGCATACTGCTTTTGCCGCGCGTGCGCTGGCTGATCAAGCGCGCCAAGCAGATGTACGTGTGGCGCGAGCTGGTTCGTTCAGAGATGATGCGTCCGCCCTCTGCGCTCAGACGCTGGCTGCTGGTCACGGCCGGGCGCTTCGTCGAGCGCGGATGGATTGAAGAGCGAGACGACTTTTTTTTCCTGACGCGTGAAGAGGTCGCGGAAGGCATCGCGGGGCACGCCAAAGGCGTTGCGCCGCAGTTTCGTCCAATCGTCGCTCGGCGCAAGGCCGAGATAGAGACCTGGCGAGAGCTTGAGATGCCGCTCCTGATGCGCGAGTCCGAATTGCCTGCGCTCCTTAGACGCGCCACCTCCGCTCTGCCACAGCGGGACGTAGATGAGTTGCGCGGCCTCTGTGTCAGCGCGGGCTCGGTCGAAGGAGAAGTGCTGGTGATGCGCGAACCCTCAGAGTTTGCGCGCATGCGGCGCGGCGCAATCCTCGTCGCGCCCGCAACTGACCCGGCATGGACGCCACTGTTCACGCTCGCCGCCGGCGTCATCGTCGAGGTCGGCGGAACGCTCTCGCACGCTTCGACCGTGGCGCGCGAATACGGTCTGCCCGCGCTCGCCAACGTCAAGGACGCCACACGTATTTTCCGCGACGGTGATCGCGTGCGGCTTGATGCAACGAACGGCACTGTACGGCTTCTCAGCCGTAAACTCCCTGTCGATACTGACACAGAACTCCCGGCCTTTCGAGAGGCTTGAAGGTGAAAGACATGAGACAAATTCGTATAGCAATCTTTTTAATTATCGTCGCCGCTCTTCTATCGAGCTACGGCTGCCGCTCCAACAGTGCGCCGGAGACGAAGGCTGTCTCCTTCGCATCGAATAACTCACAGGCACAGGCGAATTATGACGTAAGAGAACTGCCCAAGCCGCAGGGCTTCGCCAATGATTTCGCGGGCGCGCTGGATCAGGCGACGAAAGAGAAGCTTGAAAAAACTCTGATGAAGTTTAAGGAATCCAGAGGCATTGAATTCGCCGTCGTGACTGTTAAGACGACGGGCGATCAATCTGCTTTCGATTACTCGCTGGCGTTGATGCGCAACTGGGGAGTCGGCTCGCCCGCTCACGGCGGACTATTATTGCTGGTTGCGATGGAAGATAAACGTTGGCACATACAGATCAGCCGCAGGATTGAAAAAGTGCTGACCAATGAAGAGGTGGGCCAATTCGGGAGCGTGATGAAGCCCTTTTTCCTTCAAAGCAAATATGGCGAGGGGATAGAGAAATGCGTTGACCTGTTTATCAAAGAATTGACCGAGCGAAATGCTAGCTGAATTTCATAGGAGTCATGGTGATGGTGAGATTGGAAACCGAGCGGCTTATCCTGCGCATGTGGCGCGAGGAGGATGATTTCGAGCCCTACGCGCGAATGTGCGCCGACCCGGAAGTGATGCGCTTTCTCGGCGGCCAAACCTTTTCGCGGATGGAAGCCTGGCGGCACATGGCCTTGCTCGTCGGGCACTGGCACTTGCGCGGGTACGGTCATTGGGCCGTCGAAGAAAAAGCGAGCGGGCAGATGATCGGGCGGATAGGGTTTCTCTATCCGGTGGGGTGGCCGGACTTCGAGATCGGCTGGACTCTCGCTCGCGAACACTGGGGAAAGGGCTATGCGATAGAAGGCGCACGCCGCGCGCTTGAGTATGCTTTTACTGAGCTAGACCGCGAACACGTCATCAGTCTGATTCATCCTGAGAATCAGGGCTCGATTCGAGTGGCGGAGCGTTTGGGAGAGCGCGTCGAGGGCAAGGCCGAAATGTTCGGGATGGAACTGCTGGTCTACGGGATAGATCGCACGCCCCATCCTTAAGACGCTTCGGCAGTAAGGATAGAAGAGAAACAAAGAGAGACGCTGTTATCTTGGCTTTACTCAAGGACATCTGTGATCGAGCTTTGCTTTAAAGCACAAACCTTACGCTCAGCACAGGAGTGGAAAATTTTATGCGCGCGTTAATTTTGCGACGCTAATGACATGCGCGCAAAGTATGATGCCGGTCAAGATAATATTCCTGATAATGGGCCAGTTTGAATATGGGAAACATTGAGATTAACCACAGAGACACAGAGGACACGGAGGGAGCACAGAGATTAAAGGCATTCAAACCTCCATGCTTCCTCCGTGTCTCTGTGGTGAATAACCATCTCCATCATTCTCAATTTCAAATTGACTTACTACTAGATTCTTTGCAGGGAGCGTGTGGGGTTAACCGAGAATGAGTGAACATGCGGGTATAGGTGCGGCAGCGTTAGAGAGTCCGACGCTTAGTATGTCTGCGGGGCGGCGGTGGGCTGTGACGGCGGGCGTGATGACGGGAATGTTTCTGGCCGCGCTGGAAGCGACGGTGGTCGGCACGGCGATGCCGACTGTGATCGCCTCGCTCGGCGGATTGAGCCATTACAGTTGGGTCTTCTCGGCCTATCTGATTACCTCGACTGTGACCGTGCCGGTGTGGGGCAAGCTCTCGGATTTGTATGGGCGCAGACTCTTTTATCAGCTCGGGATTGCTATCTTTCTTGTCGGCTCTGTGCTTTCAGGCATCTCTACTTCGATGACGGAGTTGATCGTCTACCGCGCGATACAGGGTTTGGGCGCGGGCGCGCTCGTCCCGCTGGGGATGACGATCATCGGAGACATTTATACTCTGAAAGAGCGGGCGCGTATGCAGGCGCTCTTTAGCGGCGTGTGGGGACTGTCGAGCGTCATAGGGCCAGTGGTGGGCGGCTTTATCACTGATCGTTTGTCCTGGCGTTGGGTCTTCTATATCAATCTGCCTGTCGGGCTGGCGGCTGCTCTGATCCTGGGCCTGGCCTTAAAAGAGCCTAAGCGTACGCGACGCCCGACCATTGATTACGCTGGCGCTGCGCTTTTGATGTTAGCCATCACGCTCCTAATGCTTGCTCTGGTCGAAGGCGGCGCGAGTCTGGTCACGCTGATTGCGCCTCGCAATCTTGCGCTCTTCGCGGCGGCGGCTTTGCTTACGGCCCTCTTCGTCTGGACAGAGCGGCGCGCCGCAGACCCCATCGTGCCCTTCGAGATGTTTCGTAACCGAGTCGTGGCCGTATCTGTGAGCGCAGGCTTTCTGGCGGGCGTGGCGATGTTCGGCGCGATCTCTTTCGTCCCGCTCTTCGCGCAGGGCGCTTTGGGTGCTACGGCGACAGAGGCTGGTTCGCTCCTGACGCCGCTGATGCTAAGCTGGGTCGGAATGTCCGTGGTCGGCGGACGCTTACTGTTAAGAGTAGGTTATCGGCCGACGAGCATCGTCGGATTTATCCTGCTCACCGTCGGCTTTATCTTTCTCTCGACATTCCAGCGCGACACGGCGCGTGTGTGGCTTTACGTCGAGCTGGGGCTGATCGGCGCTGGCTTAGGACTGACAATGTTGACGCTGCTGATCGCCGTGCAGCAGTCAGTGCCAAGCTCGCAGTTAGGGATAGCGACCTCGCTCAACCAGTTTTCACGCTCCATAGGCGGCGCTGTCGGAGTCGCCATCATGGGCGCGGTGCTCTCTGCCGGACTGACTTCATCGCTTAATGATGTGGCGCGCAGCGGCAATAGTATCCTGACGCCGGAACGCGCGGCGCAGCTTTCAGCGAACCCTGAAGCGCTGATAGACCCTTCGGCGCGCAGTGCATTACCTGCGGGCGCGCTAGATGTGCTTCAGAATGCGATGGCGTCGGCGATTCACAGGGTCTTCTGGGTCGGGACTGTGCTCTCCGGGTTGGCGCTGCTCGTCACGCTGTATCTGCCGCGCAGTAGTAGTAGTGGCGTTGGCCGCGACCGCACAGTCGAGCCGACGGAAGAAACCTGCTCCGCTGAAACGGGCGAGCGCATGATGATGGCGGAGCTAACCACCATCGACCCCGAGCACGAGCCCGTCGCGGCGCAGAGAGATTAGTCAGGATAAGCTCTGTGCGTTGATGCTATCCTCCGTCTAAGTATCAACGGCGCGGGCAAGGGCTGTTTAGATGAGCAATAGCATGAATGGAAGAAGCGAGCGGATTGCAATTCCTCTAGAAGTGCGCTGGCAGGACAAAACGGGCACGTACATGGCGCACACAGGCGACCTCGGCGTCGGCGGTTGTTTCGTCGAGTCGCCCGCGCCCGTCGAGTTGAACCAGCGAATCGTGTTCGAGCTGCAATTACCCACCGGCAGAAATCTGCTCCTGAGCGGAGAAGTCGTCCATCTTCACCCGCCGACGGGTTTTGGCGTCCGCTTTCATTATGTCAACGAGCAGTCCCGCAACATCCTCGCAGAAGTCATCAAGTACGCGCGCAGCATCGATTAATCATCTTGTGAACACAGGCAGGCGGAATTAGAGCGCTCAGATAGTTTAATTGAAAAATTTCGGATGATGATCCGATATGCAGTTGCCCAAAGCACGGCAAATCGCTAAACTCAATTTCCAGGCAGCCAATCTGTGTGCCCCTGTAGCTCAATGGTTAGAGCAGCGGACTCAAGGCACTTTAAAGAGTCTAAGTGGATGAGACGGGAAGTTATCAGCCATCTTCCATACGACCTTTAAAGTTGGGTTGCAAGCGTATCACATTCAACTCTGAAGTTTACGATTTGTCTCAGGTGCGCTTGTAGAATCTGTCAAATTCGGGGAAGCCTCGGCCCGCGAAAGCGGGATGGTAATCCCGAGCCAAGCCATGCCTTCAGGCATGGAAGGTGTAGAGACTTAATGGGAGACGCGTAAAGCGAAGAGAAAGTCCAGACCACAAACTCCGCTCACTCAAGCGGGGCGCGGCGAAAGCCGTAGTGGCAGGCATAATCCGTTGGTTCGGGGTTCAAATCCCTGCGGGGGCATTATTAAGACCAGACAAGAGGGCAGCCTGATTGGTTGCCCTTATTTATTTTGTGAGATGCGACCGGAGTCGGGCGCGACAAAGTGAGCGCTCAGGACTTAGTAAACGCGCAAGACTAAAAAGATAATGGAGGATGAAATGACAGAACAAAATGAGAGCTTGGAATCTGGACAGTCCGTCTCCAAGGAACTGCGTAACGTACGATACTGCGAGGTCATCCCCGTCACACGTAAGGGCCGCACACTGACCGCGTGGGTCTATAACACGCTCGGGCTCAACGACTGTCCCGCCGCAGAGTGGGACGCGCTGACCGAGGATGAGATCAACGAGGAATACGGTTCTGTGGCTGCCAAGCTGAACGGCCCGCGCTACTGGGTGCTCGACAAACTCGTCGGGTCTGGGTCAACGACCACCGGCGAGAAGTTCACCTTTGGCGGCATCGAGATGGAGCTGCGGGCCAAGCTGGAAACGAAGCTTAGAGAGGGAACGGTCGGCGAAGAGTTTTACGTCCCGAATCAGGTGCAGCGCGATACGGTCTACCTATACAAGGCTGGCAAACCGGTCTACGAGTTGACCTCGCCGGAGGGCGACGTGTACACCATGCAATCCTACGCACAGATCAAAGACAAGAACCTGACCATCGACGACCTGGCTTCATTAGAAAGCAAACTGGCGCTCCCGGAGGGCTGGACGTATACGACGCGCACACTCACGGAAGATTTCGAACTTAACAGCGGCGGGCTGGCATACGTTGTCAACGACGACCTCTACAACTCCTACCAGCGGCGCACCTGAGCTGCCACTGGTGTGGTGATTACCGATTCGTTTCATATTGACATAACCCGAGGCGTCGTCTAACAACTAAAATAAAGCGCGCCCTGCCTCTCTACTAAAACTCTTTTATCCTTCTCTGTCCCGCTGAAGTAGAATGCTGCCTGCGTAAGGCGGCTGTCCACAAAGCACTCTCTTACTCGTCCGGTGTTAAATGAAACGACGACTATCATCACTGCAAACTTTTCTGATGAAGGTAATCTTCCCCGTCATCTGGATTACTATGTGGGGGATTGGAACTGCCGCGATGTTTTTTGCGGAGGAAGGCAAAAACGCGCCTCCGAAATTTATATTTTTACTGTTCTGGATTTTGGGCATTGCGTTTATTTACTGGACTTGTATGAGACTGATGGCTGTGAGCGTTGACGATAATTTCCTGTATGTCTCGAATTACTTTAAGGAGATCTCTATCCCTTTATCAAACATTTATGATGTCACGGAAAACAGATGGATCAACATTCATCCGGTGACGATACATTTGAAGTCGCCTTCGGAGTTCGGGGATAAGATTATCTTTATGCCGAAGGTGAGAGTCTTCTCGTTCTTCAGCTCGCATCCTGTCGTCGCCGAGCTAAAAGAGCTGGCGAGAGTGAAAAGTATGGAAGCCAGATTTACGCGCTAGTCGCAATCTCTCTTGACTCCTTCAAACGCACCCCGCCTTTTGAGGAGCAATCTTTTTATGATGCTTCTTCCCCGCGTAAGCTGAAATGATGATCTTCAGCGACGCGCTCTCTCGCAGCATTCCTCTTTCCGTACTGCTGACGGTAATTTGAAGGCTCGTCCGTGGACATAGTATAAATACTGACGCTTATCTGATTTCCTTTGGAGAACGGCGATGAAACAATGCCCGACCTGCCACCGCACTTACACGGACGATGCGCTGGTCTATTGTCTGGATGACGGTTCGGTGCTGGCTGCCGTTTACGATCCTCAGGCGACTCAGATCATCGCGCCGCCGCGCCGCACAGACCCGATGCCGACGGCGGTGTTTATTCCACCCACACAGCCTGCGCAGCAGCCACCACCGCCCTCATTCGCGCCTGTGCAGCCTCAGCCAGTGCCGCCGCGTCAGGGCGTCAACCCGGCGGTCGTTTATGTCCTGGTCGCGCTCCTGGCGCTCCTGGTTGGTGGCGGCGTCGTGGCATTACTGCTTCGACCCGGAACGAAAGATGAGACTTCTTCATCCACTTCAACTCCCAAAACAGACCCGTCGACCACCGCCAGTCGCGAGCCCGCGACGAAAGAACAGCAGGCTTTGCCCACGACAGGCAATCTATCTACGCCGACGCCTTCAAACACGCCGCGCCCACAGCCTTCGCCCGCCGCGCCGCCTACACAAGCAGGCGTGCCCGGTAATTATCCGGAAGCGAGCACCAGAAACTTGAATGAAGGAGAGCTTGCCGCAAAGTCCTGCTACGAATTGAAGATTATGAGAAACGAGATTTACGCCAGACATGGTTATATTTTTAAGACCGACGACATGCGCGCTTATTTTTCCAGACAGAGTTGGTACAGACCCCTGGCCGCAGATGTCTCGGGCCAACTGTCCGGCGTCGAGAGAAGAAATACTCAACTGATCAAACAATACGAGAGCGGAAAGGGTTGTAGCTAACGACGCACTGCGGAATCATCACACTCTATATGACGAATAGAAATACATGCTGGGTTTTAATCATCTTTTTTCTCCTCAGTCTCGCCTTTACGACGAGGACGGCGACGGCGCAAACACATCCGACGACTCTTGCGCGCGATGCCGCTACAGCTTCATCTGCGGACACTTTGGCAGAGGCTCGTCGAGCGATTGACGAGGGTAACGCGACGGCCATGAAGGCTTGGGCCAAAGGTGATGCGGCGATGTTCGTCTCTACTTTTGCGGAAGATGCTCTGGAATTGCGCCCGGACGGCTCTGTCATCAAAGGGCGACAGCAAATCCTTGAGCTTACCAAAGCTTCTATGCAAAGGCTTGGGCCAGGAGTCGAGCTCTCCGTCAAGACGACAAAGGTCTGGCTGGACCGCGAGACTGCTTACGAGACGGGCAAGTCCGTCTATAAATATAAGGAAAAGGGAGAGCCGAAAACTTTCGAGACCCTTTTCGTCTCAATCTGGAAAAAGCAGAGAGACGGAACGTGGAAGCTCATCGCGGACATGCCGGTTGCGAAAGAGTGAGCTGTTCGATGGCAGCGGAAAACGAAATCATCATTGCCGATTACGATCCGCGTTGGCCCATGCTTTACGCGCAGGAGCGAGAACTGATTCTTAGCCTGATGGCGCAGGACCTGGCCGCGATTGAGCACATCGGCAGTACCGCCGTTCCGGGACTCGGCGCGAAGCCGATCATAGACATCATGGCCGCCGTCCGCAGCCTACGCGATGCTGAGAGATGTATTGAACCGCTCGCCCGAATCGGCTACGAATATGTGCCGGAGTTTGAAGACGTGATGCCGGAGCGCCGTTATTTTCGTAAAAGTGCCGGACGCACGCGGACACATCACCTGCACATGGTCGAGCTGTCGAGCGATTTCTGGCGACGGCATCTATTGTTCCGCAACTTTCTACGCGCACACCCGTCGACGGCCCATCAGTATTACTGTTTGAAGAAAGAACTGGCCCGGAAGTTCAGGACGAAACGCGAAGCATATACGGACGCCAAGACCTCTTTTATCGAAGACATAGTAAAGCGAGCACAAATGGAGAGCGGGACGGACAACAGCCTCCCTGTTATCTGCTAGACGCATCCGCTAAGAAGTGAATCAAGGATTGAGAGGAAAACGGAGTTGGCTTTGAAAGAGAAGATCGGTATAGGGATCATCGGCGCGGGCTTCGCACGCTCAACGCAAATTCCGGGTTTTCTGGCGAGCGGTGCGCGCGTGGCGGCGATTGCGAGCGCGCATCGCGAGCACGCCGAGCAAGTCGCACGCGAATTCGAGATTGAGCACGTCGCACAGACTTGGCGAGAGCTGGTCACACGCGATGATGTCGACCTGGTCAGCATAGTCACTCCGCCCGCGACGCACTTGGAGATGACGCTGGCTGCGCTCGACGCAGGCAAGGCAGTGCTTTGCGAAAAGCCCACGGCGATGTCTGCGTCCGAGGCAGACAAAATGCGCCGCCGCGCAAGTGAGACGGGACTGTTAGCCCTGATCGATCACGAATTGAGATTCCTGCCGGGCCGTCGCCGTATGCGTCAGATGCTGCGGGCGGGAGAGATAGGCCGCATCTATCACGTGAAGCTGCTTTATCGTGCGGACTCGCGCGCCAGAGCTGATCGCCCCTGGGACTGGTGGTCTGATGCCTTGCAGGGCGGCGGCACGCTCGGCGCAATCGGCTCGCACGCCGTAGACGCTTTCCGCTGGCTGCTTGAAACGGAAATCTCGCAGGTCTTCTGCCAGCTCAGCACCCACATACGCGAGCGCGCGGACAAGCAATCGGGAGAGATGCTGGCGGTCACGACGGATGATGAAGCGAATCTGTTGCTGCGTTTTCGAGACGGGGCGTTGACAGAAAAAGCGACCGGCGCAATTTCGATGTCGGTCGTCGAATCTGGTCGCCCCGTTCACCGCCTGGAAATCTTCGGCTCTCACGGCGCGCTCCGCCTGGACGGCGACGAGCTGTGGCGCTCTGCGACCGGCGCTTCGCGCTGGGAACAAATGGAAGTCGAACGCGAAGAGACCGCCGAAGGGATGCGCGACAACGAATGGTCGCGCGGGTTCACCGTTTTCGCACGCGCTCTGGTCGAAGCCCTGCGCGCTGGTTCAACATCAATACCGGATGCTGCGACGTTCGAGGACGGATACCGCACGCAGCTTGTGTTGGACGCCGCGCACAGTTCGCACGAGAGCGGCTGTTGGGCCAACGTCGAAGAGTAAGCGATTGATGTGTCGTTGGAGCGCCCGTCGTGCGGGCATGAATCGTTTCCAGCGCTTTTGAATCATCTATCGTCAAAGGCTGCTGATTACCTGTGACGAAATCTAACAAAAAGGGTGCGCGCCGCGTGCGCGTCGGCGTGGACACGGGCGGGACTTTTACAGACTTCGTGTTCGAGGCCGCAGCGGGACTGCGTCTTTTCAAGATCGCTTCGACACCCGCAGACCCATCGCTCGCGATCATCGAAGGTCTCAAGCGCATCAGCGCGGAAACCGGCGCGCCGCTTGGTGAGATAGAGGTTATCCACGGAACTACTGTCGGCACAAACGCGCTGCTTGAACGTCGCGGGGCGCGAACGGCGCTCGTCACGACCAAGGGTTTTGAAGACGTGCTCGCCATCGGCAGACAGGCGCGGCCTTTCCTTTATGACCTGGATGCAAAGCGTCCCGCGCCGCTCGTGCCTGCGGCTTTGCGCTTCGGCGTGCGCGAGCGCGTCACGGCCAGAGGCTTTGTGCTCGAAGCTCTCGACGAAAGAGAGCTAGCATTGATCGTCCGTAAATTAAGGCGCGCGCGCGTTCAATCAATAGCCGTCTCTCTGCTCTTCTCTTTCGTTCATCCGGAACACGAGCGGCGCATCAGCCGCTCTCTCTCTGCTTTAAAAGTCCCGCTCTCCATCTCGCACAAAATTCTGCCGGAATACAGAGAATACGAACGCACTTCGACGGTCACCATCAATGCTTACCTGCAACCCTTGATGGGCGCGTACCTGAACCGCTTGAGGTCGCACGCGCCGTCGCTTCGCGTCATGCAGTCATCGGGCGGAAGCATCTCCGCAATGGTCGCCGCGCGCGAGCCTGTGCGGACGATTCTTTCAGGCCCGGCGGGCGGCGTCGTAGGCGCGCTCAGTGTCGCGCAGATGACGGGCAGCGCGAACCTGATCACCTTCGATATGGGCGGCACATCGACGGACGTGGCGCTCTGCGACCGCGACGGCATGCGTATGACGAGCGAGGCGATTGTGGCAGGGTTGCCCGTCGCTATTCCGGTGATGGACATACACACGGTCGGTGCGGGCGGCGGCTCGATTGCGCGTGTTGACGAAGGCGGCTCTCTGCGTGTCGGGCCGGAATCTGCGGGTGCTGATCCGGGCCCGGCCTGTTATGGTCGCGGCACTCAAGCAACAGTGACGGACGCGCACGTCGTCCTCAAACACTTCGGCGGCAGCGGACTGCTCGGCGGAGAGTTCGCGCTTGATGAAGATAGAGCAGAGCGTGCGCTGTCCCTGTTGGCAAGGGAGATGAGCCGGGCTGCACGCCGCACGGTCTCCGTGCGAGAGGCCGCGCAGGGCGTTTTGAGTGTCGTTAACACAGGGATGGAGCGCGCTCTGCGCGTGATCTCTGTCGAGCGCGGGTTCGATCCGCGAGAGTTCGCGCTGCTTCCCTTCGGAGGCGCTGGCGCTCTGCACGCGGTCGATCTGGCGCGCGCCCTGCGCATCCCGCGCATCATCGTCCCCACGTCTGCGGGCGCTCTGTCTGCACTCGGCGCGCTATCGTCCGACGTGGTCAAGGATTGGAGTCGCACTGTCATGCTTGAGGCGACGCGCTCGAATCATCCGACGCTTGAGCGCGCCTTTCGCGAGATGGAACGCGAAGCACGCACGGCGCTGCGTCTCGAAGGTTTTACTGACGCGCGGCAGCGTCATGAAAGAAGACTCGCCGTGCGTTACCTGGGCCAATCCTTCGAGCTTGAGATCAAATGGGCGCGAAACATTGACATCCCCACCGCCTTTCACCGCGCGCATCTGTCGCGCTACGGATACGCGCAGGAGGCTAACCGGGTCGAGATCGTCAGCGCGCGCCTTAGATCATTGGGGCTGGTTAAGAAATTAAGACGAACACGGAAAAGGGGTGCGCCGCAAAGTAAACGGTTTGCTCAGCCGAAGAGATACGCGCAGGTTTATTTTAGTAGAGGCGAAGAGCGCACGGCTATTTATCATCGCGACGAGTTAGCAGCGGGCACTCGCCTTCGCTCGCCCGCAATTGTGACGGAGTATTCCGCGACGACGCTTGTCCCGCCGGGTGCGGCTTGCGTCGTAGACGATTACGGCAATCTGATCATCACACCATGAAGCGAAAACCGCACACACCAAAAGCGCAGACGTTTGATCCGACGACGCTGGAGATTTATCGTGCGCTCTACACCTCTGTCGCCGAAGAGATGGGGATTGCGCTGCGTCGGACGGCCTTTTCGCCGAACATCAAGGAGCGTCGTGATTATTCATGCGCGGTCTTTGACGGCGCGGGCCGCGTTATCGCGCAGGGCGATCACATGCCCGTGCATCTGGGCTCGATGCCGATGGCCGTCGCGGCTGCGCTTGAGCGTATAAAACTTGCGCCCGGCGATGTCGTCGCGCTCAACGATCCGTTCGCCGGCGGCACGCACCTGCCCGATGTGACGCTCATCAGCGGAGTTTTCATGGAAGGGGAGCACACAGACGGCAACGTAAAAAGGATAAGCAGAGAGCAGCGACGATTGAAGAAGGACGCGCACGCACAAGGCTATGCTCAAAGCGACGAAGCGCCTCTCTTTTATATTGCCAATCGAGCGCATCACGCGGACATAGGCGGCGGCACTCCCGGCTCTATGGGAGTCGCGACGGATGTCTACGGCGAGGGATTGAGGATTCCGCCAGTCAGGATTGTGCGCGCAGGCGCGGTTGATGAAGAGATGCTGCGACTCTTGCTGGCGAACGTGCGGGGCACAGTCGAGCGGCGCGCAGACTTCGAGGCGCAGATCGGTTCTTTAAAGACCGGAGCATTGCGTCTGAAGGAGATCGTCAGGCGGCGCGGGGCTAGAGATGCGCTCACTTATGCCGCGCACCTGATAGATTATTCCGCACGCATGATGCGGCGCACGATTCGAGAGATTCCAGACGGCGTGTACGAGGCCGAGGACGCGCTCGACGATGACGGTATAAATAGAGATGAAGTCTTGATTCGCGTTCGCGTCACCGTCAGTGGTGAAAGAGCGCGCGCAGATTTTACTGGCAGCGCGCCGCAGGTCGCGGGCGCGATCAATGCCGTCGAGGCCATCACGGTCTCTGCCGTCTCCTACGTCTTTCGCTGTCTGGTCGGAGCGGACATTCCGGCCAGCGCCGGTTTGATGCAGCCCATCGAAGTCGTCGCGCCGCGCGGCTCTGTCGTCAATGCGACGCATCCCGCGCCGGTCGCTGGCGGAAACGTAGAGACCTCGCAACGCATCGTCGATACTGTGTTAAGAGCGTTGGCCCGTGCGCTGCCGCGCAGGATTCCGGCGGCGAGCCAGGGCACGATGAACAATCTGACCATCGGTGGCATTGATCCGGAGAGCGGCGCAGAGTTCGCTTACTACGAAACTGTCGCGGGCGGAATGGGCGCGCGTCCCGCATTAGACGGCATGAGCGCTGTTCACACGCACATGACCAACAGCCTGAACACGCCTGCGGAGGCGCTTGAGTACGCCTATCCTTTGCGCGTGCGCGTCTACAGGATTCGTAAAAATTCCGGCGGCCGTGGCGCGCAGCGCGGCGGCGATGGCGTCGTGCGCGAGATAGAGACGCTCGCACCCGCAGCGCGTATGTCTCTGCTGGCGGATCGCAGGCGGCGCGCGCCTTACGGACTTGAAGGCGGCGAGGATGGAAAGACGGGGCGCGACTTTATTGTGCGAGGAGGACGTGCGCGCCAGATCACTTCCAAAGGAAGCTGGCAGCTTGAGGCCGGAGACCGCGTGCGCATAGAGACGCCTGGCGGCGGCGGTCATGGCCGGAAGAAGAAGTAAAGCTGGTGGATTAGCTTAGTCTTTATGATAGGGGACGTTGTTATTCACCACAGAGATACAGGGAACACGTAGACTACACAGAGTAAAGACAGCCCTCTGTGTAATCTCTGTGTTCTCTGTGGTGAGACCTATTTCCATTCTCATTCCAGATAGGATGCGTGCGTGACTACTGCCAAGCCCATCGTCAAGCAGTTGGATCACATCGTCGTTCGTGTAGACGATCCCGTCTCTTTACACGCGCTCTTTTCTGAGACTCTGGGATTGCCCGTCTCCTGGCCCGTACAGGCTTACCCGTCTTTCACTAGCGGCGGCATTACGCTCGGCAACGTCAATCTTGAAATCCTCTCGTGCGGAACAGGGCGCAAGGCTTCGCAGAGCAATGAGGCGCGCATTCGCGCCATCGCCTTTGAGAGCGAGTCTTTACAGAAGACCGTCGCGGAGCTACAGCGTCGCGCCATTGCGCATACGCCCGTGCTCGATTACGAATTGACGCAGCCCGACGGTCAAAGGGTCGCGCACTGGGCCAATGTGATGTTGAACGGTTTGATTGGCGATGATCCTTACTTGAAGTTCGTGCTGATGTCGACGCGCATGCCGGGTTACAGATGGCTTGGCCGTCAATTGAGGGGAAGCGCCATCGAAAAGCAGGGCGTGGACAAACTGTTTAGCGGCGCTCTCTGTTTCCTGGTCGAATACTTTTATCAACACTTCGCGTATGATCCGGGCTGGTCAGAGTACAAGAGCCATGACGAGAAACGCGCGGCAGACCTCGCCGCACTTAAAGAGCGCGGTGGCGGTGCGCTTGGTGTGGAGTCTATGCGGGAGGTCATCGCCGGCGTGCGCGACGTGGCGCGAGTCTGTGAGCTGTGGCGAAAATTTCTTGCTCCGGCTGAACCGATTGATTCGGGTGTCTGGCGCATCAGTGATGGGCCCGCTGTGCGTCTCGTCGCGGCTAAAGAGAATGCTATACAGGCGATGGTCTGGAAAGTCTCATCGCTTGCGCGTGCCGCAGAATTCTTGCGCGAGCGGGGGATGCTAGGGACAGTCTCGGACGATCAGCTCAACCTTGACCGGGAGAAGATTTATGGTCTGGACGTGCGGCTCACTGAAGTAGCAAAATAGATATATCAGCCGGGGCTGCAAAAAATACTGTTATCATCAGGGGCTAACCAACATGCGAGTTACCATCGGGCAGATCAATACGACGAACGGCGATTACGAGGGCAACACAGCGAGTATCCTGCGCGCCATAGAGCAGGCGAAACGTGACGGCGCGGAACTGGTCGTGCTGCCGGAAGTGGCGATACAGGGCTACATGTCTTTCGACTGGTTTCTGGATCGCGACATGGTGCGATCTTCTCTCGATCCTTTAGAGAAGATCATCGCGGCGACCGAAGGGTTGACGGCCGTCGTCGGCACGGTCAGGCCGACGGGGCAGCCAACGGGGCGCAAGCTCTACAATTCGGCCGCCGTGATTCGCAATCAAAAGCTTTTGGGCTTTGCAGACAAGACGCTCCTGCCCGAATACGATGTCTTCGACGACCCCAGATATTTCGAGCCGGGGCGCGAGCGCCATCTCTTTCAACTGGGAGCGTCCAGACTCGGCGTCGCCGTCTGCGAAGACATGTGGAATGATAAGACCTACTGGAAAGAGCGTTTGTACCAGCACGACCCTGCGGACGACCTGATCGAGATGGGAGCGGGCGTGCTCTGCTCTATCAACGCTTCGCCCTTCAATAAAAGCAAGATGGGCCAACGCTGCTCTATGGTCTCGCACCGCGCAAAGGCCGCTGGTCTCCCGATAGTCTTCGTCAATCTGGTCGGAGCAAACGACGGTATTATCTTCGACGGCGCGTCTATCGTCGCGGACTGTCGCGGCGAGATCATCATGCAAGCGCCGCCCTTCGAGGAGTTCTTCGGCACGGTCGATCTGGATTGCGGCGTCGCGGATGATCGCTGCCTGCCCGGCAATGATATTGAGACTATTCATCGCGCGCTCGTTTTAGGCATCCACGACTATGCGCGCAAGAATCGTTTCACGACGGCGCTGCTGGGCCTCTCCGGCGGGATAGACTCGGCCGTCGTAGCGGCGCTCGCGTGCGAAGCCTTGGGCTCTGAAAACGTGCTTTCAGTGATGATGCCCTCGCCCTTTTCTTCGCGCGGAAGCGTTGACGATTCGGTTGAGCTTGGTCGGCGTCTGGGGATGAAGACGATAGAGCATCCGATTACGGGAGCGTTCGAGGCGCTGACGGAAGAACTACATTTGACGAAGCCGACACGCGGCGGTGAATCGCTTGCGGCTGAGAACCTGCAATCTCGTCTGCGCGGCAATATACTGATGACGATCTCGAACAAGGAGGGACGACTGCTGCTTTCGACCGGCAACAAGTCCGAGCTTGCTCTGGGCTACTGCACGCTCTACGGAGATACGAACGGGGGCCTGGCCGTGCTCGGCGACCTGTTGAAGACGGAGGTCTATGCCCTGGCCCGCCACTTTAACCGCGAGACAGAGATCATCCCGAGCGCAATCATAGACAAGCGCCCGTCTGCGGAATTAGCGCCCGGACAATTCGACGATCAATCTTTACCGCCCTACGACAAGATAGACCCTATCTTGCAAATGTACTTTGAGCAGAAGGCGACGCCCGAAGAGATAATCACTGCCGGGCACGATGCAGAGATGGTTTATGAGCTGCTGAACCGTGTGGAATCGCCAGCCAACGAATTTAAGCGTAGGCAGTTGCCGCCGACGCTGATTATCTCGCGCAACGCCATAGGCATCGGTCGCCGCCGCCCCGTCACGCATCACTATCGTCGTCGTCCGGCGGCGCAGGATAAAAGCACGGGTGCTCCGCTTTAGATAAAGGGCCAGATGAAATCTCTCTTCGCGCTTCTGATATTTTTATGGCTGCCCTTAAGCAGCCATGCGAACGTCATTGGCGGGCAGGTGAAATCTCAAACGCCTTCGCCGCTTGTCCTTCGGACAAAGATTCTTAGTCGATACTCTTGTCGCGTGAATCAGAACCTGGGCAATCTGGAACTGAGAGTCCAACTGCAATTTACGAATGTCAGCGATCAAAAGCTGATTCTCTACAAAGGCCACGACCTCTTTTATCAAACCAGGTTTCGCCGCGTGGCAATGAGTGGCGCGACCAGCGACGCTTATGAAGTGACCATTCTCAATTCCAGATATTTTGACGAACAGCCGGAAAAGATAGATCAGCCGACGCCCGGTAAAGTCTTCGTCATCCTCCAGCCCGGCGCGACCTTTGAAACGGTGATGACTGTCGGCGTCGGAGTCGTCGGCAGTAATGTTAATCGCGGCAACCACGCGCTCAAAGAGGGCGAGCATAGTTTACAACTGATCGTTTCCACCTGGTACAAATCGAAGAGCCTCGCACAGAAGATGCGCCAGCAATGGCAGCGCAAGGGCCTTCTCTGGTTTGACCCCGTCGTTTCGACGCCCGTTAATTTTAGGGTTGAGAATCCCGAATCACAGTTTACTTGCCGTTGACCAACCAGCCTGCGCTGTTTCCAGAGACGGAAGACCGCACGCGAAACGGATGAGACCCCCACGCGAAATTCCACGAATCGAGACTGAGCGATTGCTGCTCACTTTGCCGCCGGAGACGGAAGCCTCTCGTGTGCTCGCCTACTTTGAAGAGAATCGCGAGCATCTCGAACGATGGTCGCCAGCGCCGCACTCCCTCTTCTACACGGAACAGTTCTGGCGCGAGCGTCTAGCGCAGGCGCGCGCAGAGTTCCAGCAGGATCAATCCATGAAGCTCGTCTTATTTGAGCGCGACAGGCCGGAGGGCGCTGTTCTAGGCGTCTGCAATTTTTCCAACTTCGTTCGCGGCCCTTTTCAGGCATGTTACCTGGGCTACAGCCTGGATCATCGCTTTGAGGGTCGCGGCCTGATGATGGAGGCGCTCAGGGCTGCCACCGGTTATGTGTTCGAGCAGTTGCGGCTGCATCGCATCATGGCGAACTACATCCCCACGAATGAGCGCAGCGGAAGACTTCTTGAGCGGCTCGGATTCGTCCGTGAGGGTTACGCGCACGACTATCTTTTGATAGACGGTCGTTGGCAGGATCACATCCTGACTTCGCTGACGAACTCAAGGTTGAAGCCAGAGGATGTTCGCTCTTAAATGAGTAGAGGGAGAGGCGCAACATTTTGAACAGGCAGCTCAAGACCGAACTCTCAGACGGAACGATCATCATCAGACGTTATCGCGCGGAGGATGCGGCTGCCGTTTATGAGGCCGTGCGCGAATCAATCACGGAGGTCTCGAAGTGGTTGCCGTGGTGTCACGCCGATTATGCGATTGATGAGACGAGAGCGTTTCTCCGGTCGCAGGAAGAGGGCTGGACAGAGGGGAAGGATTACGGCTTCGGTATCTTCGATGCCGGGACTAATGTTTACTACGGCGGTGTGGGCTTGAACCATATCGTAGAGGAGTATCGTTATGCGAACTTGGGCTATTGGGTCAGAACCGGCTCAGTCGGTCGCGGGATCGCTTCGCGTGCGACGCGGCTCGCGGCGCGATTCGGTTTTGAAGAGCTGGGCCTACAGCGCGTAGAGATCGTCGCCGCAGTGGAAAATGTCGGCAGCCAGCGGGTGGCCGAAAAGGCGGGCGCTCGGCGCGAAGGAGTTCTGCGTAAAAGGATTGTGCTTTACGGCGTCACACATGATGCTGTCCTCTATTCGCTGGTGGCCGAAGACCTTACTTTATAAGACCTCGCTTTATTCTGAGCTTAAATTCCCACCCGCAATTTTTTATCTGAAGCCGTGCAAGCCTTCGCGCTCCTCTTCGTTCAGGTTAAGACATGGGAGTTCTTAACACGGACGGAGAAACAATCATGGCTAAATACACCAGCCCGCTCGATCATGTCAGGGTCGCTGCCCCTTGCTCTGCCGATTGGGACGCGATGGTCGGCACGGAGCGAGCGCGCTTTTGCGGCCAGTGCCGTTTGAACGTCTATAACCTGTCAGGCATGACGAGGCGCGAGGCCGAACAGCTCATCGCCGGTTCGGAAGGCCGTCTCTGTGTTCGATTCTACAGGCGGGCCGACGGCACTATCCTGACGGAGAACTGTCCGGTGGGCCTGCGCGCCCTCAAGCGCCGTTTGTCGCGCACGGCGAGCGCTGCCGTTTCGACTATCTTAAGTTTCCTGGCGGGTCTCGGCCTCTACACGGCGCTTGATGAAAGAGAGCCCGTGCGAGCGATGGGAGTCGTCGCAACGAAGCCCGTCATAGCAGACCCACCTGCGGTCATGGGGACTTTCGCCGTCGATCCGCCAATCCCTTTGAACGTCCCGTATCAGGGCGAATGGATTGCAGGAGAGATGGAGACACCACAAGTCGAGCTAGGCAGGATTCCGCCGCTGCCCGAAGATCGTGCTTCAGCGAGGCGCACGGCGGAGCGACGGCGAAGATAAGCGAATGAATGGTTTGGAATTTTGATGTGCCCGTGCGATGAGTTTGTGCAGGGCTGCTTAGAGAATCTCTTCTTAATCGCTTATGCCGCGTAGCGCGCGTAGACGGTCTTGACCTTTTCCAGGAAATCGCGGCGGTCCAAGATGTAGTGTAGCTTAACAGTGCCTTCGCCGCCCGTCAGGTGCTCGACCAGTTTTTCGAGCACGTCGAATTGATCGCGCTCCGTGATGCCCTGCGCGTCCAGGTGGCCGCTGTAACGCATGCGGCGCACCAGTTCCATCAAAGTCAGACGGCCCTCGAACGTGCTGCCGCCGTGTTTGTGCGAGCGGCTGACCAGATACTGCACGAGCAGCACGTCGTTGTAGAGCGCAGGCGCGATAAAGAGACGCGAGCCCTCGCGCTGCCAACCCTCTTCGATGCGGTTGGAGCGCCGCACCTGTCGCACGCCCTCGAACACTTCCGCCCAATCCGTCTTCGGCTCTGTGCGTTCCAGATAGGCGCGCGTGGCCTCTATCAACCACGAATTATTCTCGAAATCGAGCATGCGCCCGAGCGTGTCCAGCCACTCGAAGAAGACCGCGCGGCGTGTGGATTTTACTTCCGTGATCTGGAATTGATCTTCAGACTTGGGGAGCGATTTTAGAAGCGCGCGTCGCGCCGCGTCCGTCGCCTTTCCGCCTTCGATACGATAAGTCTGAAGACGCGCGTGCCAGCGCTTGGCCGAATCGCAGTAAGGGCAGCGCGGATGCTTTTCCATGCTGTCGAAGTAGGGGCGCTGGGGAGTACGCGCGGTCAATTCTTCGACTGTCGGCGCGTGACGTTTGATCTCGGAATAGGCCGTGCGCGGCGCAAGGCCCAACTGCTCCGTAAAGATGTCGAAGATACAGGCCAGACACAAAAGCCTGGTGTAGTCTGTGACAGTGCCGGGCGGAAAATCGCTCCAATCCAGCTCGCGTTTTTGTGAAGCAGTCGCCATTCCTTAAGAGAGAGAAACGAGCGCCGGAACTTGCGCCAGGTCTTCGTCCGTGTGGCCTATGGCCGCATCCAGTTCCGCTTCCAGGTCGCCTGTGCCCGGCGAGAGCTTTTTAAAATCGAAAAGCTCTCTGTCCAGCAAATGCGAAGGGACGGCGTTCGAGATCGCCTTGAGCATAGAGCTGCGTATGTTCGGAATCTCTTTTTCGAGTTCCGCGACGAGCCGCTTGACGCGCGCCCGCTTCAAATTAGATTGCGAGCCGCACAGGTCGCAGGGGATGATCGGAAACTCTTTCTCTGCGGCAAACTCGGCAATCTCCTTTTCGCGACAGTAGGCGAGCGGGCGAATCACCGTATTGCGCCCGTCGGCGGAGCGCAGGATGGGCGGCATGGCCTTGAGCGTGCCGACGAAAAAGAGGTTTAGGAGAAACGTCACAGTGATGTCGTCCGCGTGATGGCCGAGCGCGATCTTGGTGCAGCCCTCTTCGACCGCGATGTTGTACAGAATGCCGCGACGCAGGCGCGAGCAGACGGCGCAATAGGTCTTGCCTTCGGGCACGAGGCGCTTGACGATGGAATAAGTGTCGCGCTCGACGATACGAAAGGGAACATTTATCCGGCTCAGATATTCCGGCAGAACGTGCGTGGGAAAGTTGGGCTGGCGTTGATCCAGATTGACGGCCAGCAGGTCAAAGCGCACGGGCGCTCGCTCGCGCACATCCATCAGCAGGTCCAGCAGCGTGAAGCTATCTTTCCCGCCGGACAGGCAGACCATTACGCGGTCGCCGTCTTCGATCATCCCGAAATCCTTGACGCAAGCGCCCATACGGCGCAGCAATCTGGTCTTAATCTTACTCTCGACAAACATTCTATCCCCTGCTGTTTCCTCTCGCAATTCGTTTAAG
>DATLMN010000313.1:0-35435 GCA_035537255.1 Pyrinomonadaceae bacterium
ACAACTCAGAGAGGCGCGCTTCGTAACGACCGTGCTCGCGCGCCAGTTCGCGAAACTCAGGGTCGGTCGTCATCAGTTGTTCCTTCAAGCCGTCCGTGTTGGTCATTTCCATTTCAGGGAAGCTCCTTTCAGATGCTCTTGTAGGTAGTTGATTTTGGCGGCAACAAATGGCCGTCTGTCGTCTTGATGCCAAAATGTTAACGCAAAAGACGTGGTCAGATCAAGGCTCTGGATTTAAATCGAGGCGGTCATCACTAAGGCATCCTCCGGCGGGTCTGTGTAATAGGCTCTGCGCAAGCCCACCCTGACAAACCCCAGCCGACTGTAAAGCGCCTGCGCCGCTACGTTGCTCGCCCTCACTTCCAGGATGGCGCTGCGGGCTCCCAACGCTCTGCCCTCCTTGAGCACTCTGCCTAAAAGCGCCGCCCCTATCCCGCGCCGGCGAAAGTGGTGTGCGACCGCGACGTTGTTGATATGAACTTCATCGCCCGTAAAACGCGCGGCGATAAATCCGGCGAGGCCATCCGTTGCTGTAGGCTCTTCGCCGGAAGCGGTGCGCGCCACCATCATCAAAGCGCCGCGTCCCTGCGCGATCTCGTGATAATAGGCTTCCCATCCCCAACGACTCAGGCCGCATGTCTCCTCCAACTCGACCACGGCCAGCAGGTCATGCTCCGTCATGTGGGAGATACTGATTTTCCGTGTGATCAACCCGCTTATTTGTTCTGTTCCAGACATTGTAGATTCAATTCCGCATCGGACGGCCGCACATAGATGGCGCGCACATTCAAAGCCTCGCCGCTTTCGCCTTCCTCTAAAGCTCTGCACGCGAGGGCTGCGACATGCACGGCCAGATTCTCTATAGACGCCGCGAGCATCCATTCAACGGCGGCGCTCTCGCTTACGCTACTACTAAAATCTTCCCCTTCCTTCTTAAGAGCAATCCCATTGTGAAGGGCGTACGCGCCGATCAGCTCTGCGTAAACATTCGCGCCCTCGCCTGCCAGTTTAAGTCCGCGCCCTTTCTCCATACTCGACAGAAGTCGTTCGGGCTGAACATGAACGGGCTCATTGAGCGGGCTGACACGCAGGCTTTGATCGACGGCGAACAGTTGCCCGAAGACTTCGCCGCGCCCAGCGGGCAGCATGGCAAGCGTCGCGGCGGAAGGGCCGGCAGCGTGCGCAACGGCATCGAGCGTCGGCACACCGTACAAAGGTCTCTCAAGCGTCACGGCGAAAGATTTCGCAGTCGCCAAGCCTATGCGTAGTCCTGTAAAACTTCCCGGCCCTAGAGCCACCGCAAAGGCATCCACGTCTTTGACGCTGTAATCCGCCGACGCCAAAACCGCCCTGATGTTTTTCAACAGGTCGTTGGAATGAGAAGTCTTCCCTTCTCCTGTGCCAGCCGCAAGCTGCCGCTCGCCGCGCGTCAGGCAGATGCTGCCCGCGCGCGTCGTCGTTTCCAGACTCAGGATCAATGGCTCTTCTTTGATCTGCACAAAATATCATACTCGCGAGCCGGTCATCATCTGTCAATGCTCTCTTTTGACATCTCATTTGACAGGCTGCGTGTGGCCGCGCGATTATAGGATGTGATTTCAAGCAAACGCAATAATACAGGTTTGGCTCTAGCGTAATCTGTATCGTCTGTGTGAAGTGCTGTGTGTGCGCGATCTCTGCGTGCGCGCTGCTTAAAATAGCTGCAAGGGGTTTATTCAAGGTATGGGCGAGCGCATAGGAATCTTAACGGCGGGTGGGGATTGTCCCGGTCTTAACGCGGTCATACGCGCTGTCGTGCGGCGCGCCGCTGCCGAACAGACGGAAGTACTCGGCATAAAAAATGGCTGGCGCGGGTTGGCCGGAGGCGATGTCGAGCCACTGACGCGCGACTCCGTGACGGGCATACTCCCGCGCGGCGGGACGATACTCGGCACTTCGCGCTTTAATCCTCTACAGGATCATGAAACCTTCAAAAGCATTCTGGAAAACTCCGAGCGCTTTGAGTTGAGCGCGCTGATCGTCGTCGGCGGCGAGGGCACGCTCTCGGCCGCGCTGGACCTGTGGCGTGAGCACAATTACCCTGTCGTCGGCATTCCGAAGACCATCGACAATGATATTCTCGGCACGGATTTTACCTTCGGGTTCGACACGGCGGTCGGCATTGTGACGGATGCCGTTGATCGCCTGCACTCTACCGCAGAATCTCATCATCGCGTGATGGTCGTAGAGGTGATGGGCCGCCATACAGGCTGGATCGCCGCTTACGGCGGCATAGCCGGCGGCGCGGACGCTGTGCTCGTCCCGGAACATCCCTTTAAGTTGTCGCGTGTCTGCGACCTCTTACAGCATCGTCGCGATCAGGGTCGCGCTTTCTCCATCGTCGTCGTCGCAGAAGATGCACACCCGCATCCGGACGAGGACTTTCTCAACAGCGAGATCAGCGACCAGATTTATCGTCACGAGCGTCTGGGCGGCATAGGGACGATCCTCGCCAACGAGATCGAGCGCTGCACAAAGATTGAAACGCGCGTCACTAAACTCGGCTACGTTCAACGCGGCGGCTCGCCCTCGCCCTTTGACAGAGTACTGGCGACGCGCTTCGGCGTCCACGCCTACGAGATGGTGAAGGCTCGCGAGTGGGGTCACATGGCCGCGCTGCATGCCAATCAGATCATCAGTTTTCCCCTCTCGGAAGCAGTCCGCGACATCAAACGTCTGGACGAAGAGATTTATCGCGTCGCCGAAGTTTTCTTCGGTTAAAATGCGCCGACTCTACTTTCAGCGCTTTAGCCTTAGGTCTTAAAGAGTCACAGGCTTTAGCTTTTTGGGCCAAGGCCCTACGGGCCTGCTTGCACCATCACACTTTTTTGTGAGTTCGGAAAGCGCCGATGAAGCTTTGCCCCATCTGCCTGCGTTGTTACGAAGACACAGATGCTGTTTGCTCTGAGGATCAAACGGCGCTGGTGCATTCGCGTCCGGGCACGCGCCTGATCGGAGAGAAATACAGGCTCGACCGACTGCTCGGTCGCGGCGGCGTCGGCGCAGTCTACGAGGCGACGCATCTGGATTTAGATCGCACCGTCGCCGTCAAGCTGCTGCTGCCGGACTTTACTTCGGACGAGGATGCCTTGGAGCGTTTTCGCAGAGAGGCTCGCGCCGCCGCTCGTCTTAATCATCCCAACATCGCTGACACATACGATTATGGAGCGCTGCCCGAAGGCGGCGCTTATATCGTCATGGAGTTGATTAAGGGGCAGACGCTGCGCGAGTACATGAATGCTTGCGGCGCGCTTTCAATCGCGGAGGCCGTCAACGTCGCGCGCCAGGTCTGCGAGGGGATTGATGCGGCGCATGCGGGCGGCGTCGTCCATCGCGATCTGAAGCCCTCTAATATAGTCCTACAGCGCGATCACCAGCGGCGCTTGCAGGCCAAGGTCGTGGACTTCGGCGTCGCCAAGCTCAAAGAACATACGACGAGCAGCGGAGGCACGCTCACGGCCACGGGCTCACTCGTCGGCACGCCGCGTTATATGTCGCCGGAGCAATGCGCAGGTCACGCGGCAGACGCGCGCTCGGACATTTATAGCTTGGGAGTGATTCTCTACGAGATGCTCACAGGGCATCCGCCCTTTGACGCCCCTACGGCCACCGCCATCGCCCTCAAACATATACAGCAGCCGCCACCGCCGACCATAGAATTTCGCGACGACATCCCTTTGGAGCTTGAACAACTTCTCATGCGGCTTCTGGCTAAAGAGCCCTCTGCGCGACCACAAACGGCAGCAGAACTCTACGAGCAACTGAGCGCCTTTGAGCAGTCAATGGCGAAATCAAATGCACAATCAAATTCCCCGCTCCTGTCCGAAGCCAAATCTGATCTGGCCTTAGAATCCCCGGCGTTATCGGACGCAGAGGCGGTCTTCGCCGCTCCACAGAGGGACCCGCGCACCACCGAGATGGGACAAAAGGCAGAGACCCACAACACCTCTCTCCCGGAAAAGGGGACGAAACGCACGGGCGAGCCGACGCTCGAAGAGCCCCCTAGCCTTAAGCCAGCTTCGCCGCCGGATCAGCCATCCGTGCAGGGCTACGCGCAGCAGCGGACGGCAAGCGAAGTGCCTGATACCAGTGTGCCAGAAATAAAAGCGACCGTGCCGGACGTTGCGCGCCCTGCGCCACGCTCACGCTGGCCCTTTTATGCCGCCACCATCGCGGCGCTTTTTATCCTCGCTTCCGTTCTAGGCGCGGTGCTGTTGATGCGTCGCACACAAACCGCTTCCCCCTCCGATAATCGACAGCCAGAGACCGGAAACACTGCCAGCCCTTCAAAGGAAGCGACCGCACAGACGCCTACGCAGACGCCCGCGATTAATCCTGATTCGACTCGCGCAGAGTCACGCGATACAGTTACAGAATTACGCTCACTGCTTAACGGGTGGATCGCCGCGACCAACGCGCGCGACGTAGAGCGACAGCTCTCCTTTTATGCTCCGACGCTTGAAGCCTTTTATCTACAGCGAGGAGTTTCGCGCCAGAGCGTGCGCGCGGAGAAGACTCGTCTGCTCTCGCAGGTCTCAGAGGTCAATGTGCGTGCGGGCGAGCCGGAGATCAATCTCTCAAATGATGGCCGCACGGCGACCATGAGATTTCGCAAGAGTTGGGATTTCAAGGGCGCGCAACCCAGCAGCGGCGAGGTGATACAGGAGCTGCACTGGGCGAAAACAGATTCCGGCTGGAAGATCACAAGCGAACGCGATATTCAGGTCATCAGATAAAAATAGTTTATTGACAAAGCAGCCAGACTTTTAGAGCAAATCTCATTTGAGTGTATGGGAAGATGCATTCACCACAGAGACACAGAGAACACGGAGGGAGCACGGGGGCTTGAATTTCTCTGTGCCACCTCTGTGCCCTCTGTGCCTCTGTGGTGAGGTGCGATGTTCCTTCCATTCAACTGAAAACTGGTATAAGCCACCCACGAACAATTCGCACTCCCTTGCAGCAATTCTCCATAGCCCCGAAGGGGCGGAATATAAAAGCCTGTGGCAACGCCACAGGTGGCAATGACAATTACGTCCAAGCCTATGACTTCAGGCTCTGGTGGTACAGGTAATATTTACGTGAAGCTTCCGCATACGACCTTATAATCTCGTCTTCGTGGCTTAACAAATAGCCAGCTTCTCCCTCAAGCCCTTTCGACAAATAATACTCGACCAGACACTGCGCGGCATATCCACGTGTCTCCTGATGCGGACTGCTTAGATCAGAGACGTATGCCTCTAAGTCTATCTCGCGGCCAGCCTCGACGGGTGTGATGCGTCTTAGCTCAATATCATTCTCCGTAAATCCGCAAGTGTAAGTGTAGGCATAGCACGAACCGCACAAGTGACATTCGATAATATCCTGAGCCGGGCGAGCTGTGACGGATGTGCCCGTCAGGATTGCTATGTGATCCGGTATGGGAGAGTTGTACCGCAGGTCAACGTAATTATGCGAGGATAGATGTGCGCAAATCTCGCAATCAGAGATGGGAATATGCCCTGGCATTATCGGACGTTACCACGATTGCACAAATTGAAGCTCAAGGCGCTGAGAGAGAGACAACACAGGGCGTTTTTGTAATCAGCTCTTACAGCAATGATGCGGGGCGCTGCTCGAACAACTCTACGACGGCGGCTCAAGGGTTGAGGCGATTGTATTCCGAGATAAATTCCTGTGTGACATCCAGCTCGCGTTCGCGCATCGCGCGGCAATCGCCGACACAGCAGGTCGTGCGACTGCTATCAATCAAGAGAGTAATGCCGCGTTGCCTGGCGAACGATTCCATACTTTTGGTTATGTCGTCGTAGATCGGCGACAAGACCTCCTGCGTCCTCCTGTTAAAGGCATCCTCCAATTCTTTGCGTTGTCGCTCGAACTCGCGCTTCATCGTTTCGCCCTTTGCGATGACATCCTTTTTTCTCAACGGCGTCATGGGCCTGGGGTCTACGGGTATCGGGCCGAAGAAAGGAATCTGTTCGACCCGCTGTTGAAGACGCCATTGATCGTTCGTTAATTTGACGAGGCGCGCAGCGAACTCCTTGTCCACGCCTTCGACGGCACGGACAAGACGCTTGATGCCTTGATAAGGATCGTTGAAAGCGGAGGTGTCTATGAACGCTATCTTGCCGGTGGTTTGCGCAGGGCATGGCGCGGCCAGCAGCAGCGTGGCAAGTAAAAGCAGAAAAATTCGTTTCATCGCTTTGGCCTATCTCTGAAGCAACAAAACTCTTTTACCTGATTCTGGTCGCGGGGTCGCCAAACAGCATCCATGTGCGGCGCGTGTCCATGTTTTGTGTGGCGCTCTTGGCCTTGATGATCGCGTCGCCGACGGTCGCGGTTTGATCGCTAAACAGAGCGCGCACCAACTGTTGATTCATCGCCGCCTGCTGATCCGGCTGTGTCAATCCGGAAGAGGCCCAGACGGCTGCTGCGCCTCCACCCTCTGCCCTCAGGAGCGCCTCTGCCAGGCTCTCCGTGTAAACATCCTGAGCAAAGCCGTTGAGGCACGTCATCATGACAAAGAGCGAGAGCGCCTGTTTATTGTTGAGCGAGGGAACATCCGCCGTCCGAAGTATTCCTGCCCCGGTCCAGACCTCTACAGAGCCGTGTCCTAAGTAGTTGACGACGAGCGGCCCTTGATTGATACCGCCGATGATCTGGCTACGCACAAGCGCGGCGTCGTTGCTGCCACGATTGATCGTCTGGACATTCATCCCCTGCGGAAGCAGCGCGCGTACCTCCTGATTGGCCGCTTCAAAATTGAAGTCCGACGTTTGATCCGAGACCAGCAGCGCTCCGCGCCGCAGATCACTCTGCTGAAAGGCGACGATCTTTCCGATCACCGTGGCCGCTTCCGCAGCCGTGCGGACTGGCAGACGCCCCATAGCCATCTCCGGCACGCCGTCGTTATTAAAGTCCGAGAGCGAGTCGTCCGAAGCCGTCTCAAGATACGAAGTGTCTATCAATCTGGTCGGCACTAAGTCGGATTGTCCCTGTCCCAAGTAGTTATGCGGGTCAAGGCTGCAATCGCCGACGAGCAGCACGTAGCGCGGGCTTGTGCGCCAGTGTGCCCGCGTCCAGTCCAGAAGATCGCGCACAGCGGGCGTCGCATGCGCGCCGTAACTGAACTCGTCGTAAACGTCTTCGATGTCTATGATGGCGACCTTCAAACCCTGACTCTGCCTGAGCGCCACGAGCGGCGCGAGCGCGCTCTTGAAATCGGCATGAGTAATGACGACCATGTCCGCGCCCGGGTCGAAGCGATACCAGTTAGAGGGCTGATTCCTGATGACCTGTGCAGGGCGCTCTACAGCGCTGTCGGCCACCGCGAGCAGAGTCCCAGCGCTTTCAGCTTCGAACTGAAGCCTGTAGCCGCCGCCAGCCGATTGCGAAGTAATGACCAGCTCTTCGACTTCGTTCGGGTCTGTGATGTTGAGCACGCGTATGTTTGCGCTGCCGAAGCCGCTCAAGGTCAGCTCCTGATTATCCTCGACGGAAAATTCCAGAGCGTTCGAGTCTGCCTCGTAGGTGTGCGGATAGGTCAGCCCGATGCTGTCTACAAGGCTGAAATCCATCTCGCCTTTGAGCGCCGTCAGGACGAGCGTGTTTTCGCCCGCTTGCAGCAGCGCGTTCGAGACGGAGAATTGTGCCGTCGGGTGTTCGCGCCCGTTGAAAGCGATTCGGCCTACGTCCGTTCCGTTGAGATTGACGTTGACCTGATGTTCTTCGATGGTCGTTCCCTGCAAAGCTATACGGAGCGTGGATTGTCCATGCGCCGTCGCCAGGTGATGAATGTTGAGCTTGACGGTCGCGGCATCACGGCTGACGACCTGTCCGAAGAAGTTCTCGGCCTCGCCATTCTGTAGGGCGGCGAAATAGAGTGTGCGGTCTGCGCGCTCTATGGTCAGGTTAAAGCTCTCGGCAGAAGTGCCCCCGCCGCTCAAGCTCGCGTGATTGCGCAAGTGCCGTCCCTTTAATCTGGCAGCGCTCCTTTTGATTCTGGCTTTTCGTTTCGCCCGCCTGCGATTGGCGCGCTTGAGCGCAGCGGCGGGTTTCTTAACGGCGACGCGAACAGCCGTTGCTGTGCCGGTTTTAGCAGCCGCCGCACTCGCTCGCGCTGCTTTGCTGGTGATCGGCGGATTTGTATTAGAGGCCACAACCGCAGCCGAAGACGTGGCGGGTTGAGCTTCGGCGCTCAGAGTCACGACCGGCGGGCTGTTATTCTCTTCAACCTCTCTGTTATTCGGCTGCGGCTCCCTTCTCCCTAAATGAGACCCGAAGACAAAGCCGTCGGTATCTACCGGAGCGGGCGTTGCTGCTGCCGGGCGCTGCTCGGCGGTCGTTGTGCCGTTGGGGAAAAACGGCGGATTAAAGACAGACGGATTGTTTTGTGTTGAAGTGGGACTCCCCGACGTTGGCGAAGGGCCGGTCGTGGGCGTTCCCGTTGGCCCATCATCGTGCGGGCTCGTCGGTTGATTAGTGCCGGGTTGCGGCAGGTTGCGCACCTTGGTCTTTTCGATACGCTTGCCGTGCTTTGTGCCGACGATCAGCCAGTAGGCGCGCGTGGCAGTCCAGGGCGTGTGCAATCCTTGCCCGTAAAACTCTATGGAGTCGCCGGAAGCAAAGCGCGAGCCGGTGCGCGAATTGACCATGATGGGAACTTCATCGCCGTCCGTGTAAAGCTGTAGCAAACGCGGGTCGACGTTCGCATCCAGTCCGGCCGCCGCCAGCTCCGCCTGACCGACGCGATACCAGGCATTGTGATTGACCATCAGCTTGATGGAGGACTGTGAGGCAATCGCCTGTTGTCTCTCAAGCGCAGTGTTTCCCAATTCAGAGTTTGATTCCGTCTTTAACTGTGACAGAGCAGACGGAGCGTTCTTGCCCGCTTCGTCGTTGAGCGCCGCGTACTCCTTTTGCATAGACGACGCGTGAGCATTGCCGCCAGCGAAATCGTTGAGCTGGCCGATGAGCAAAGAGCCGTTCTCTTCCGGCACGATGCGCGCGTTGTCGTGTGCGGTGGGCAGGATTGGGCCATGCAGTGTCCGCTGGCCGCTCAAGTCTACGTCTTCGAGCCAGTACTCGGAATCCGTCTTGCCCTGCTTATCCAGCCAGGTATAGCTGCGCCCCGCCGTCAATGCCACACCCTGCCCGGCCATCAAAGCAGAGCCCGCGATCATCGTCGGCGTGACGCGCGTGCGTGCGCCGTTCTTCTCGCCGCGATAGAGATTGAACCCAAGATTATTGACCTCGAAGCCCGTCAGCCAGCGCACGCGATTGCCCGCGCCAGTCCGCGCAGCCTCGAAAGAAACAAGCTTCGCCTCGGTCGGCGCAAGCGGAATGAGCGAGACAGCGCCGATGGCCCAAGGCACAGAGTTCGTTTGTGCCCATGACATCGTCGTGGTCGCCGCGCCGGGCTCTGTGCTTCCAGCGCCGACAGAGTTGAGACCGCCGAAGCATGAAACGCCATTCCAACGTTCGGTCTGTCCCGCGCCGACGAGGAGTGTTCCGCCATTGAATTGCGTCGAGACAGTATCGATGACCATCTCGTTAGTCGCGCTCGTGACGACGACAGAGGGAGTAGTCGAAGTTCCGCTTGCGCTCTGGAATGGTCTGTTAGGCGTGGTCTGGTTGACGCCGTTGAATGAGACCGAGCCGCCCACAGCATACTCAACGCCCGCATTCAAGTTAACGGCGACGGTGTAGGTTCCGGCGGCAGGCAGCGGCTCTTTCAGGATAAACATCTCGACGCCGTTGCTTAAATCCGTCGAGCGCGCGGGCTGTAGCACAGGATCATTAAGACGTGTCAAGGGCACGCCGTTATACGTCACGCTCAGGACAGCCGGATAAGCCGCCGCCGGATTGGTATAGCTTGAGACGCCGACGATTAGGACGCGGCTCGTCCCCGCACCAATCGTATGTGACCAGCTAAAAGTTCTGGCAGCCAGAGTATTATCAAAGCTGCATGCCTGCGCCGAAGCATCGGGAGTAATAGTCGCCCCGACGCCGCATGTTTGTGCTGGTGAAGTACCGTTACGCGGAGTTGGCGGGTTGATAGCTGTGAAATCGGCCAAGTTATTATTGGTATCTTGGCATCCGGTGTTTCCTGTAGTCGTTCCGGCAGATGATTCTCTAATAATAGATGTGGCGTTGTCGGCCATCGCAGGCGCAGCAGCAGTTTCAAAACAGTTAGCATTGCCGTAACCTACGAAGTCTCTTATTCTCGTTGTCTGTGTTGGGTCGGTTTGAGGACATGGCTCAGTAAGTACAGTAGTGTCGGTTACAAGAGCAATTTTCCCACCTGAAATAGTCGGATTAGGTGTTGTATTCGAGGCATCGAAATTGGTTAAAGTTGTGCCGTTCGTAGAACCGCCATTTAGACGAATTAGAAAGTATTTTCCCGGAGCAATGACAGTTGATTTGCCGGATTGTAATGCGGTCGAAATATTTACTACTTGCCATGTAGTACCAGTTCCAGTATTTACAACCTGTAAAGACCAGCCAGCTATATCAACGCTTACACTGCCACGATTGTAGAGCTCCACGAAATCATGTGAGAAGGCAGCGCCGCTGAGGTTGCCCCCGGCATAAATCTGGCTAATCACAATGTCAGCGGACGGAGTCAACTGTGCTTGCGCGGGCGGAGGCGACGAGACGTAGTAAGCCGAGAGGGCAAAGGCCGTGAGAAGAAAAATGGCGACAAGACCCGGATGCCTGCGCCATACTTGAAACGAAACAGATGCGTTAGGCGAATGATGAAACTGCCTGTGTGCTTTTCTCATACGGCCTCTTCGTCCTTCTCCTTCTCGCTCAGCCTGCGAGACGGTATCAACAGAGCGGTATGGCTCTCGTCAAAACAGCCTTTTTCTGCGAATCCCTTTTGTTCAGCCTGAATATCAGGCTTTTCGCCCGCAAAATCGCCATTTACCTCAAGAAATCACGACTGCACGCCTGAGTTTTTGCCAAACTTACCCTTGAGCCTTCAAGTTCCAGTGCGGAACATGTACGTTCCGGCCCGGAACGCTCATCTTCCGGCCTGGAACATTCACATTCTTGGTTGGAACGTGCCCGTTCCAGCTTGGAACATGCGCGTTCCAGCCAAGAACCCACACATTCCAGTCAAGAACCTACATGTTCCGAGCAAGAACATACGCGTTCCAGCCTGGAACATACACATTCCAACTGCAAATTCGCTCGCCCAAGCCGCAAATTTACAATTTCAAGCCGATCAGCCCGTCAACAACAGTTTCACAGACCTGAGGCGCGGAACGAGCCTACGCTTGAGCCTCATCGCGCAGAGGTTTGCGCGTCGGCGGATACCAGCCCCTCGCCCCCAAAGCTTGATAGTGCGCCCTGACCGCTCGACAGAGACGACTCTGCCCAGTACGCTGCCCGCCGCCAAGGGCTCGTCACAGTCCAGACTGGAATCTCCGCGCAGGATAAAATAGCTCTCCTCAGCCCATTTTCTCGCTTGTATCTTCAGCACGCGATGAGCGATCAGCCCCTCGCCCTTGCGGCATAGGAGTATGTCTCCGCGTTTGACCTCGTCTGGACGCACGGGCGCAACCGTGATCGCCTCTCCGTCTCTGATCGTCGGCTGCATACTCTGCCCGCCGGGACGAAAACGCACACACAAGCCTTGCCGCAATAACTCTCTGCTGACCTCTTGAAACACCATATCCATTTTGGATTTTAGATTTTGGATTTTAGATTAACGCTTCGTCGCCCTGAATTTTGGAGTCCGGCTTTCAACTTTCTTAACTCGCCAATCCAAAATCTAAAATCCAAAATTGAATAAAAGGTCTAACGCTTCTCTTTCAGGCACAAAGCTCAACTCTCTGCAAGGGACTGCTCCGGTCAACGCCTCGAAAAACTGCAACGTAAAATCTAAGCCCGCCGCGTCGTAATAGGTCGGAAAGCTACAACTGAAAAGGCGCGCGGACGCTTCGGCCCTGTTCAAATCCCGCAAATGGTTTCGCTCGCCGTGACGCAGAAAAAAGATGGCCGAGAGCGGCGCGCTCTCAGGGCTGCTCAGCTCCGCTTCTCCGTGCCAGGGCGTGCCGTACATAAAGTATTGCCCGTCCTCTCGGCGGCGCAGCACTATTCGATCATCGCTCAGGATTTCAACGCCTCGCTCCTTCTCCCACAGACGCGACATAGTCGTCTTGCCCGCGCCCGATTGGCCCACGAACAGCAGCCCGCGCCCGCGCTCGTCCTTCACGCCGCTGCAATGAAGCTCCACGCCGCGCCCACGCGCCAGAAGATTAAGCAGCCACAACTCATCCAGAGGGTATTCGAGCGGGAAAGCCTCATGCTCTGCCGCGAAAAAGGGACGATGAAGCAGCACTTCGCCCTCTGTGAAATCGTGATTGAAGCGCGCCAGTTTATACGGACGCTCGCCCAGGTAAGGCGTCGCGAAGCGCAAGGTGAAACCGTCGTCTGCGCCGCGATACAACTTCCACAGCGAGCCGGAATCAAAGAGCGGCTGGCCCAAGTCTTTGTCTTCAAGCAAGGCCCACGCGGCGCTTAAGGTCGCATCGCTCGCGGCCTCTTCCGTCAGGAAGCGATTGGCTGCGCCCGTCACACCCAGCGTCATGCGCGGGTCTGTGCTCTTGAGCGCGATCTTTATATCGGCGATGCTCAAATGAATGGAGCGCGCAACACTCTGCGGGCGCGATGCATTAGTCTCAACTTCTGCCAGTTCGATCATCATTCGCCGTAGGACTTAAAGGTTCAAGCAACTAGACAGCAAACACGCAGCAGTCACGCAGCGGTGGCACAGGGAGTTTCAAGAGCCCTGTGTGCTGCAAGGGCCGCCGGGGGCGCAGTTCCCCGTACTCACAGGGCCGGAGATGCCCGCCGTCTTACAATTACCCAGCACGGCCTCTTCCGGCCTCAAAGCGATCTGCTTTAACACCGGCCTCATGTAAGGCTTCTTCGCCTGCTTCTGATTTTCTTTTATCTCTTTCATCTCTATTCTCTGTTGATGTCGGGACTGAACCTTCAGCAAGAATCTATATCAGTGCGCGCTACAGGATGAACAGCCGCCGCTGCCGCACGAAGCGGCCGCATCGGAAGAAGCGCTCGCAGTGCTCATCACCGGAAGATAACGGCTGCGAGTTTCCGCTCTGACCACGCGCGATTGGCCGCGCTGGCGAAGCTGTGCGACAGAGCGCATCAATTGCTCGTAGCCTTCACCGCCTTCACAGTATTCGCAATCGCCGTGCGCGGGGATTTCAATCTCGAAAGATTGCGCACGCAGATGCGCGACCTGGCAAAGATAATCCACGGGCTTCTCTGCATGGCCGCTTTCAAGCTCGCCGTTGGCCGGACACATGCCGCACATCGCCTTGATCTCGCAGCGCACGCACTTCGTCGCGAGCGTCGCTTTGCGGCCACGCACCTTGAACAGAAAGTCCTGCCATCCTTCCAGGAAATTTCCCCGCCGCAGATCGTAGGTGTCTTGATGCGAAAGCACGCAGATGCTCATGCGTCCCTGCGGGTCTATGGCGAACGAGTTGAGACCGCCGCCACAATGATAGACCTCTTCCGAATGCTCGCCCCTGTTGACGGGGCCGCCGAACTGTTCTGCAAACTTTTTCCATTCGGCGACGCGCTTGGGGTCTTGCAAGTCCAGCTCGACGGTCTCTTCCGGCGTAAGGCGCACGCCCAGAGGGCTCTGCGAGCAATCTATGCGCGGGCTCATCAATGCATCGAACTTAAAAGCGACGCCTAACTCCTCCTCTGCATAACGCTTCATCTCCCAGATTTCGTGCTGGTTGACGGTCACGGCCACGGACTTCAAAGAGAGTGGAAGACCTCGCTCCATCAATAGCTCTATGCCGCGCATGCATCTGTCGTATGAGCCGGGAATGCCAGTCAGATTCTCGTAGGTCTCGCGCGTGCGCCCGTACAGAGTGATCTCTATGGCGAAGGGACGCCACTCCGCTAGATAGTCAGCGATCTGTGGCGTGATCAGCGTGCCGTTGGTAAAGAGCGTGATAAGAAAACCTTTGCGCTTGGCGTAGGTGTAGATGTCCAGGAAATCTTTGCGCGCAAAAATCTCGCCGCCAGTAAAGAGCAGCCACAAACAACCAGCCTCTGCGATCTCGTCCAGAATGCGGCAATGCTCTTCGAGTGTTAGCTCAGTGCTGCGCGCCGCGTGGTCGCCCATCGGCAGATTGTTATAGCAATGCGAGCACGTGAGCGGGCAGCGGCGCGTTACTTCAATCGTGCCGTTGGACGGGTAACGGTCTGTTTGCAGGCGCTCGTGCAACGCCAGACTGAACTCGCCGTAGTTGACGGTCTCCATCATTTATCTTTCGCTTAAGGCTTCGAACTCGGGCGTATCAGGCCCGCCGTCTGTAGAGAATCGAACAGTTCCAGACAATCGCGCGCGGCATCTTGTTCCGTCACCTCGTATTCGTCTTGAATAGTCTTGATGATTTGCGCGACAGGCTTGGAGCTATCGATCAGCTCCCAGATACGCGAGCCGACTTCGTTTAAGGTGTAGATTGAATCCAGATCGCTGACGTGGCCCTTGACCGGCACGATCAGCGTCTCGCCGGCAATGTGTCTTGTGATGAAATCGTCGCCTTTGACGAAGCAGCCTTCTGGAAAGTTCATGTCAGCAAAATGGAAACGCAAGTCTGTGGCCGACGCTCGGAGGGCGAGCCTTCATCCTCTACTAATGATCGCTCGCCGGGAAACGAATTTTATCAAGGCCACAGGCCATCCGGTCGGGGTTGAATCAATTTCAAAGGGGTCGGCCAGGGGTCTTTCGCCGCTCCAATAAAACCCGGGTTAAAACGTGCTTGGAAGCTAGCATTAGTGCGCCGTCCCGGTCAATGGTTCAGTGAGCAGAAAAGTGGATTTTTCCATCGCGTGCAGAGGGTCAGAAGGGTTATCGCTGCGGTCGATCAAACTGATATACAATTGCTCGCCTCTCAAGGAAGGAGCGCGCATCTCTTCGCTGACGAGCGCGCAGAGGCTCTTCGAGTCCGAGCAATAAAGAGATGAACCATCCGGATAATACAATCCCGCCTGCTCGCACGGAAGACGCGCTGCTGCTTCACTGTGCGCGCAGACGTACAAGTGAGGGCGAGGACGCAAAGCTTCACAATCTGACAGGGCGAGTCAAAGACTGGGAATATCTGATACGCACAGCACAGCGACACGGGTTGATGCCCTTTCTCTATCGTCAGTTCAAAGCCGTAGATTCACAGTTTGTCCCGGATGAAGTGCTGAGCAGCTTGCGCGACCTCTTTTTTAACAACGCGGCGAGAAATCTTTTGCTGACAGAAGAGCTGCACAAAATCCTCGCGCTGTTTGAAGGCGCAGGCATAGAGTCGCTTCCATACAAAGGGCCTGCGCTCGCCCTACAGCTTTACGGAGACACGGGCTTTCGCCAGTTCGACGATCTGGATTTAATCATCCGTCGCCATGACATCGCAGCGGCTTACGCTTTGCTGCTCTCCGCCGGTTATCAAACGCCCTACGCGGTTGAACAGAGAGCGCGCGAGGCCGCCTATCTTGAGTCGCAGCGACAGCAACTATTTGTCAGCCGTGACGGAAAGGTGTGCTTGGAGATTCACTGGGGCTTTGCGCCGAAGTGTCTCGTGCCCGCGCTCGACGCAGAACATTTCTGGGGACGGCTCGCGCCCTTAAGCCTCGAACGCACACAAACACGCGCGCTCTCGCCGGAGGATTTGTTGATCGTGCTCTCTGTTCACGGCGGCAAGCATCTGTGGGAGCGTCTGAGCTGGCTTTGCGACGTGGCCGAGTTGATCGTTTCGCATCCAAGCATCGACTGGGACGGTGTTATGCGCGAGGCTTCAACGCTCGGCGTCAGACGCATGCTGCTGCTGGGACTGTTGCTGTGCAAAGACCATCTTCAAACCCATCTACCTGAAGCAATCCTCCGGGAAGTGGAGGAAGACCGAATCATTCCCTCCCTTGCGCATCAGGTAAAACTAAATCTTTTGACAGATGGTTTCCCGGCAACCAACCCCACATCGTCAATTCTTTTCAACTACAGAATCAGAGAGCGCAGGCTGGACGGCGCTCGCTACTGTTATCACATCACCACGCGCCCGACGCCCGCCGAGTGGGCCGCGCTCGATCTGCCAGACGCTCTCTCTTTCCTCTATTACCTCGTCCGCCCATTCAGAATGATCCGACGGCACGCGCCCACTCCGTTCAAAAGGCACGCAGGTTTTTAGCTTCAAATAATAATCTGTGTGAGCCGTAATAAATGACAGAAGGCAGTGTCCCTCTGAGCTTGCTGGCGCGGGCTGATTCCTAATGTCTCTGTCATAGCTTGCACGTAAATGGACAGACAACTTTTTGTGCGAAGCTAAAATGAAGCTCGCCGCAGATTGCTGCGGGATAAACGTTAGCTGTGCTGCGATCTGCCGGTATGAGACATAGGGTCAATAACACCGTCTGGCAGAGAGGTGCGCTGATTATTTACGGGAGTGTCCATGCGCGGTCATAATCTACGTCGCTACCAAACTGAACGCGTACGCTCAGAATCTGTAACGGTAGCGCATCGTCACGCCGCGACCCGCGCCGTCGATGCCCCAACTGATGCCGCGATACTGTTTGTCCGCGATGTTCTCTAAATCTATGAAGACTTCAGAGCGTTCGCCAAAGCGTATCGCGCCGCGCAGGCCCACAAGTCCGTAACCTGGAAGTGCCGTGAAGAGCGGGACGGCCGTGTCGTTATTGACGACGGTGACGCCGTTGATAGTCGCGCCAATCGGGAGCAGTCGGTTCTGCACCTGCGCGAGCGTCTCGCCAGTGGAGATCAGTATGCCTCCGGCAGACCCGCAGCCAGTCGTTCCGGGACTCGTCACGCCGCGCACGCAAGCGCCCCGGCGGAAGAAGTTCTGAATCTGTGCGCGTGAGCGTGCAGCGCCTGTTCGACGATCAGATAGATCGAGCGACGAGAGGCGATTTTGTCGACCCGCCAGGATCGAATAAGCCTCTACGTAGAAGCGCGAAGAGTTGCGCGGCTGGTAACGCAGCGAGACGAAGCCTGTGGCGGGAGGAACGCCACCTTCGACGTTCGGCGGGAGTCCGTTAAGGAGACTGTGTGCGCGTACGTATGTGAAGTTGCCGGTCGCGCTGAAGTCGTCGCTCAAGCGCGCTTCGGTGCTGAACTCGACGCCGTTAAAGCGCGCGTTGTCGTAGTTGACGCGCACCAAGACGGGGCTCGTGGCGGCGGCAACGAAGACAAGTCCGTTGGCGTTTTGTCTGATGATCTGATCGCTGCCAAGAAATCTTCCGACCGCTCCGGGAGGCAACACGAGCGCCTGATCAAAGTACACGTCGCTCAGCTTATTCGTGAAGCCGGTCACTTCGGCCCGCAGTCGCGTGTGCGTGTAGCGTAGACTGAGGTCGAAGCTATCGCTGGTCTCAGGCCCAAGGCGTGTGACGGGAATACCGCTCGATACGGCGTCCGCCCCGGCGCTCGTGCCTATAAAGCCGCCGAGCGTTGCGGCGGTTGATGCGTCGACTTCAAAGCCTGTGCCGACGAGCCCTATGATGCCAAGGTCTGTCGTGTTCGGGGCACGAAAACCGCGCGTGTATTTCCCGGCAATATCAAAGCCGCCGCCGATATTCAAGACCGCGCCGATGCGACCGGACAAGGCGTCGAAGCGTGCGCTGTCGTCGGGAAAGAGAGGCCGTCCGGCAGCATCCAGCGGAGCGTTCTCGGCTTCCGATTTGTAAGACGCGACGTTATAGCGCAGCGCGCCGCTCAAGCGCAGGCGGTCCGGAATGGCAGTGTAAACGTCCTGCACGAAGAATCCGTAAGAGAGATAACGCGCGCCGTCTGGGATGCGCGGGCGAGACGCGACGACCGCTCCGGTCACAGGGTCAGAGGTGAAAGCCGGGGCGGTAATCCTATCGTGATACACGTCCGCGCCAATCGTGAACGTGTTCAATTCGCCGCTTCGTTTGTCCAGGTAGAAGTTAAAGCCGAAGACGTTTGTGCGCTCGCGCTGGTTGGTGATCGCTCCGACAGGATTGCCCTGACCGCCCTGATTGATACGCTCCTCGCGCTGACCGTTGTAAGAGAAGGTGAACTGCGCGTTGTCGAAGAATCCCAGATTCTGTTTGACCAGCCGAGCATAGAACAGGTCCGTCATCAGGTTGCGCAGGTCTGCTATGAGATTGCCGTCTCCGCCCGCCAACTGATCGTAACGGCGTCCACCGTCCTGCTGATTGCGCGCGTAACTGAAGAGTACTTGCGTCGTGGTGTCAAGGTTAAAGTTGACGCGCAACAGTCCGCCGTATTGCGTAAACGCAGTGTCAGGCAATCGCTCGCCCAGGATGTCTGAAGGGATGCCCAGAAATCGCGTCACAGCCGCGTGCGAGTCCAGGCCGTTACCCGGGCGCAGCCGGTTAATGCGTCGCGCGTTCATGTTGAGCAGCACGCCGTAACGCCGCGTGCCGTAGGTCAAAAGAGTATTACCGCCAAACCCGTTGGTCGGCGAAGTGTAAAAGACGTTCGTATTGCCGTGCCACTCGCCGTCGCTGCCGCCGTAGACTGGCGTGTGCGAGATAAAGTTGACGACGCCGCCCAGCACGTCCGAGCCGTACTGCGAGCTGTTCGGCCCGCGCAAAATTTCGACCGTCTCAAGTGCCGAAGGCTCGATCAGACTAAAGAATGTGCCGACGCCGCCGCGCTGCGCGGTCGTCGTGTAGCGCACGCCGTCGACGTAGACGGCGACGTTTCTGCCCGTCAGCCCGCGCACGAAAACGGCGCTTAAAGATGGGCTAGTACGTTGCAGGTTGACGCCGGGCTCTTCGTCAACCACCTGCGCGACGACTTCCGGCGCGCGCTCTATGACCTGTCGCTCGTTGATGACGTTGATGGGCTGAGCAGTGCTTCGCGCTTCCGATACCTGCCCGGCCTCTGCCGTGATAGTGACCTCTTCGCTCAGTTGGCCCACCTGCAACACCACGCTCAGCTCTGTCGTCTCGCCCTCCTTGACCTGCACGGCCTCAGGCTGACGGCTGAAATCCGGGTGCGATACCAACACCTTATAGGAGCCCGCAGTAACATCCGTAAACTCAAAGCGACCTTGGGCGTCCGTCTTCGTGCGACTCAAGACAGCCTTCTGCGCGTTAATGAGCGACACTTCTGCGCCGACGACGACCGCCCCGGAAGCATCCTTGACGACGCCGGAAACGGCTCCGCTCGTGCCCCAAGGTTGATGCGCCATCGCGTCGCAGGGAAAAAGCGACAGGAAAAATGTCACGGCGAGCGCGCACGCCAGAGAGGTTATATGTCTTTTCATGTTCACACGGTTTGCCATCGGAGAATTTTGAAGAGCTTCTGCGAACGGCGAGACTACCCCATACGGCCATCTACTACCAGACATCGTAGTTCGCTCAAAGAAGACCTGTTACCTTGTGGAGGCGTTAAAGAAGACTTCGGCGGGCATCGGGCGGAGTCTTTAGATAGCGGTGGTTTTACTCAGAAAAGTATTAGCGCCTGCGAGGAGTTTTAAGGTCTTGACGTAATCTCAGGCGAGTAGCTTGACGACGCGCTCTGTCAGAGCATGCACCGTCAACAGAACTTGCCCGTCGGCCATCGTCGCCAACAGCGCGACGCTAAAACCGACGACCACAGGCAGCGCAACTTTCGAGAACAACAATTCACGCCGCGCGGGCCTCTCTCTGGTCGAAGCCATTTCTGTCAATCGCCGCACTCTGCCGGCGACGCCGTCATCAGCGCCTTCGAGTAGGAACGCGCCCGCAGGCACGACGTTATTGACGCCCGCCGGCATCAGGCGCGCGATCTTGATCAACGCGGCGGCGAGGTCCAGCGCGCCCGAAGTACCGGAGTGTGCAGCGTACTCGTCCGCAGCCCTCTCTGCCTCTAAGGCCCAGGCTCTTTCGAGCACGCGGCCCGCCCCGATAAACGGCAGCAGGTCGCGGCAGACATGCATCAATGCACGCTTGAGCGTGTCGCGTGCGAGCAGATGAGCGCGCTCGTGTGCGAGCGCCACTTCCATCTCTTCAGCGCTGAGCGAGTCCATCACCTGCGCGGCAATAAAGAGTCGCGGGCGCAATGTTCCGACGACGGCGAGCACAGGCGTCGAATTGCTCAGGCGATAAGCCGGAATCGTGATGCCCTTCACGCTGACGCGTTCGGCCTGTCTGAGCCAGAAAGTCGTTAGTCGCCAAGTCGTCACCCAGGACGAGGCCGCTCTGTAGAGCGCGAGCGCAACGCCGGATGCCGAGAACAAGGCCAGAGCGATTAAAGGTAGACCGATCTGATCGGGCGCAGGATAAGGCTCGTGCGCAAAGTATGCGGGGATCATTAGCGCCGCGACGAAAAGGAGCGCGCACGCGGGCGGGAGAATACAGAGCCAGAAAAGTGTTCTTGCGCGCGCGTTGGCCGTCCAGCGGCGTGTGCGCCGGCTCAGGCCAGACCACAACGCTGTGGCGATCAAAGAACCGGCGGCGTTGAGTGACATGAACGCCAGGAGGGCCAGGCAGGTGACGAGCAGGTAGTATGTCACTTCGTTTCCTTCCCTCCCATCTCTTGCTTCTTTCGTTTGACTAGACGGTCTAGTTCGTCCAGCAGCTCGCGGTCGCGCTCGCCGACCGCTTCGACAAGGCAGGCCAGCAGCGGCTCTGCCTCTCCGGCGGCGCGGCTGAGCAATCCCTCGAAGACTTCTTCGGCCACGCCCCGCTCGAACTCTTCGCGCGTGACGCGTGGAGAGTAAAGGAACGCGCGCCCGCTCTTGCGTCGTGCGAGCAGACCCTTTTTGTAGAGCCTGTCGAGGGTCGTCATCACGGTCGTGTAGGCTTTTGCTTCTCCGAGCGACCGATGGACGGCGTGGACGTTGGCTTCACCATCGCGCCACATCAGCCTCATCACTTCACGCTCAAGCGCGCCCAGGTCAGCCGCCACGGCTTCTCTGGGTCGCTTGAAACCTCTGAGGGTAAATCCAGGAATCTTCACGGCGCAGGAGTATCAACTATGCTGATGAAGAGTGTCAAGGCCATAGCCGCGCGCAAAGAAGCGTTCAATTTAAGACAAACGCTCGTCGCGCTGATGCCTTGAGCACGCGGGAAATTTTATTGAGCAGGCCGGTGATCGTAACTGATAACCCGCGACATTCGCCACTGGCCATCTTTTTTCTGCCAGATATTAGCGAATTTGGCTATGCCATCAAGCTGCTCCTTCTGGCCTTTCTGTGTCAGGTAAAAGCGATGCGCGCCGACTGCCACCGCACCGTAATCTTTGATCGGATAGATTTCCAGACTGCCCTTTACGAGTTCTCTCCTGACACGATTACCACTCTCTCCGCATAAATTGGTTTTGATGCTTTCCATGACGCTCTTTCGAGTCGTCGCCAACCCGCCCTTGTCATGAAAGAACTCCACATCCTCTGTAAAGTACGATTCCATCTTAGCGACGTTACACGTGTTGTAGGCTTCAAAGAAAGAAGCATCCAGCGCAGCAATCGTGTCATACAACTGTTTTGCTTCCGCTGCCGAACCATTGTTGGCCTGAGCATTCGCCGAGATCGCTAACATCAGGCAAATTAAAACAAGCAAGATCGCTTTCGATTTAAAGCTGCGCGGCCCCGTGTGTCCGGATAGTAGATTGTTCATTGATCGTCAGTCTCCTCTGTCAATAAAGATGCAGCAAATCGAGAGAGTGTTAACAAAGGAAATACTGGCCGCACAATAATGGCGTGCATGAAGTAATCAATGGCGAGGATAAAGTAATCTTCGCCGCGCACGAACGCTACAACTGCAACAGATGAATAAAGCGGGTCGTGGTCTTGTCTTCGATGATGTGAGCGAGCCTGCATCCGGCGCGGGCGTAGATCGTGCGCCACTCCTTAGCACAGGCGGGCGGCACGCCCTGGCCTGAGATCAGTTGCGCGTAATCGTGCAGGAGCGTCTCTCTATGCGTTCGCCCCTTCTTTCCTCCCAGGCGTCCGTAATAGTCATCGATCAAAAGAGGGCGACCCGGCAACGCCTTGCGCAGCCCGCGCAGCCAACTGACGGCGCGCCTATGTCCATCACTAAACATTTCATTGGCGACGTTGCAGGCGGTGACGGCACGCACCGCCGCGCTCACTTTGATGGGAAGAACAGAATTAAGCTTCCGGCAATCGCCCCGAATCACACGCACGCGCTTGCCCGCACCGGCAGCGCAAATTCTTGCCCGCGCCACTCGACACATCGCCGGGTTAAGGTCTATTCCCCAGCCGATGAAATGTGCATCCTGCCTGGCAAGCTCCAACAACAATGCGCCGTTGCCGCAGCCGAGGTCTAGCACGTGGTTGAATTCCAATTGCCGAATCAGCGCGGGCAGGATCCCGAGATTAGAGCCGTCAACCGCGTCGAAGGCTCTGGCATAACTAAGAAGATCAACTGCCCCCGGCGCGACGGACGGATCGCGCAGCGAGTCCGCAAGCCGCCGAGCATTGTCGCCATATGCGCCGACGTATAGCTCGAATAAAAATCGCGACGCGCCTATTGACTGACGGGTCGCGACGAATGCCTCGCCCGTCCTGCGCAGTAAATCTGTCCGGGCGGCCACGTACTCCAATACTCCGCGCAGCATATTGGCGTCCAGCTCGTACTTGCTCGCCAATTCACGCGCAGTGGCAGGCTTCTTCAGTGCCTCGAAAAGCTCCAACTGATGAAGCATCCTCACGGCTTGCGAAAGCTGAAAGGCTTCGACCAGATCAAAGCTCTTCCATCGCTCAGGCATCTTTGACATGTTTCAGAAAGTGCGGCGTTTCTGTAGGGAAGATTTCTTGAAGATTACTCGATGACTAAAATTTTTCAGATAGCGTTCAGGCTGGAAGGAGCAGCGCCGTTTTTTGACTGAGCATCGTGTGAGCGGGCGACGAGGATTCCGGCATTAACCAGCGGCGCAAAGTAGCTGGCATCGATTCGGGGCACACCGTCGATCTCTTGCAGGAGGTCAGTGACCTCTGTGCAACTGCGCGGCTCTGCGAAGAACCCTAGCATCACTTCCACACCGAGGTCTATACGATAAGCGGTCGCCGTCCCGCCCGAGACGCTCATCAGATACCCGCTGCGTTCTCCCGTCTCCGATTCGTCCAGCAGGCTCGAACTATCCGGATCAAGACTGATGCGTTCAAGCAGCTCCTCGCAGTCGTGCAAATCCGACAGCACGCGTATGTGAGGGCCGACCTGATAAAGCTCATGCGGATCAAAGACTCTCGAACATGTCTCCCTGCGCTCGCTTCCCTCCTCGCACGCTTGACTGACGCACAGCGCATAACGGAACAGAGATGTCAGATGATGCCCTTGCCCGAACGTCTCAGTGATGTATGCTTCGACCATCTCAATGTTCGGTTGATGGCCCTTGCCTGCGCTCTCTGCCCAGCGTCGCAGCGCGAAGACCAATCGGCTCAGTCTCCCATCGTAGGAACGCATCGCGTACTTGAGAATAATCGGGCCCACACGCCGCAGCACGTCAACGGCTTCGACCGCGAACGTCGTGTGCGCGCGCGGCATCGTCGATGGATAGTAATGATAGGTCGAAAAAATATCGCGGTGCTCGTTGACTAAGCGCTCATCATCCTGTCCGATGAGGAACGCATTGTATGGGCCAGCATATCCGTCGTACTCCATCTCGGCGCTGTACTGCTCGAAGATCGGCGTGCCGGGCTCCGGCGCAAGCATGTGTAGTTGCGGCAGGCAGGACGGACTATGACAGCGGCCCAACAGGTCTAGGGTGTCCGCTTGATCCTGTTCAAGCTCTTCCGGATAGCCTGTGATAAAAGAGGCCGTCGTCTCTATTCCCAGATGTTCACAAACGGTAAGCGTGGGCTCGACCAATCCGAGGTCCAGGCGTTTTTTGGCGATCTGTTGCATGCGTTCCGATCCGGTCTCTATGCCGAAGTAGAGCCCTGCGCAGCCAGCGCCTGCCATTTTTTTCAGCAGCCCTTCGTCTACGCAGTCGACGCGCGCAGAGGCGCGCCAGCGATAGCCGCGATCATTCACGGCTTCGCAGAACTCAAGTATCTTGCGCTTGTTGACTGTAAAGAGGTCGTGGTCGAGCTTGAAATCCGAAAATCCATAAAGCTCGTGCAGGCGGTCAAGCTCTGCCACAAGACGCGCGGCGGACTTCAAACGAAAGCTGCGCTGAAAAAAGCTGGCCGTCGAACAGAACGTACACATAAACGGACAACCGCGCCCGGCTTCTATGCGCAGCAACTCAAGCCCAAGCTCCGCGACCGGATAATGTTCATAGTTCAAGATGGGCAGGCCGTCCAGGTTTTCGACCTTGGGCGCGCCCTGATTGAAATGGAGTTTGTTTGAAGCTGAGCCGCGCCAGCTCATGCCTGAAATATCATGAAAGCAACGCTGTTCTAAATTTTTGAGGACGGCGGGAAAGATTTCGTCCGCCTCGTATCGCACGATGATGTCGAACTGCGTAAAGCGCTCAAGAATCTGACGGTGCAGCATCGTGGCATGCGGGCCGCCGAGCAGGATGGGTAAATCCGGCTCGCGTTGTTTGAGCAGGGCTGCAACGTTGAGCGCAAACAGAAAACTGCAACCGAGCGCCGTGAATCCGACCGCGTCCGGGCGCGCGTCTAGCAGGTCTTGTGCGGCGCGTTCATAAAGCGTCTGGTCGTAAGTGAGCTTGCCCCATTTAATCAGCCGCTTCGGATCATAAATCTGCACAGTGTGCCCGTCGGCCTCTGCGACCGCCGCGAGCGAGAGCAATCCCAGATGCGGATGAACATCAAGGAGGGCGAGCGAGCCTTCCTCCGGCATGACCAGATTGTCGACCAGCAATACTTTCATAAAGCCTGTCGCGGACTCTCTTTGAACGCGATGACGCCGACGGAGGCTAACTCTCCCAGCGCTTTTAAAAATCCTCTTGCAGGGCGGCGGCTTCCGCCGATCAGACTGCTCAACACGGAAGCCGTGCGCTTGCCGTCAACGAGCGAGAGCAGATAAAAGCCCAGCTCATCCAACTGTAAAATGTGTATCTCTGCGGCAGCGCCTCTGCGCCAATAACAGAAGTGGAGCACGCCCGGCGAAACATTTTCGAGCCGTGGAGATTTCTGTAATAGCGCCTGACCGACTTCGCGTGGGTCGCAGCGCATCTCATGCAAAATAATCTGGCCGCACACGCGCGGCACACTTGTCGCGCGAGGAGCAGCATTGCGGGCAATTGACTTAGGTACGTGTAAGGTGTTGGATTCCGGATCAAGTTTGCTGAGCTGCGAGAGCGCCCGTTCGTAACGCATCACGTCCCAGAGCAGCGCGTGTTCGAGCCTATCGAAATCGAGCCAGTGCTCAAGAAAAGCTAAAAGGTCTTGCGTCCTTTCTTCCGTGGTATCGGCGTAGCGCAAGCCCGCTGCTGCGCGGAAGGAAGCGTAAGAGGCGAAGACTTCGATCTCCAGCCCTGCGACGTTGAGAAGACGAAAGGTCAGCGGAAAGTCCGCACGCAACCCGTTATGCCGAACCTTGGCCGTGAGTCCAGCGAACTTCCACAGAGCATCCAGATCAAGCTTGTCCGGCTCAACGCCGCAGGTGCTCAACAGCTCCGGCTCTTGTTGCCAGCGCGCAAGCAGCCTTGGGTTCTCTATCCCAGCGGCGATGACTGAATGAACCCGGCCAGCCTTCATAAACTTCACACCATCTGGCGCACACGGTCTAGATGTGACTTGAGGATCGCCTGCGGAAAACTCGGAGACCAGTTGTATTCCAGCGTCACGGCACGCGGGCGTGCGCGCCGCATGACGCGTTTAAGCAGATCAAATACAACAGGCCCGGCGGGCGTGGCATGATCGTCCCACACGACTCCCGATTGCGTGTTCCAACCTGAAATATGAATCTCTACGACGCGTTCGAGCGGCAATCGGTCGATCTCCTTTGAAGCATCCTGACCCGTGTTGAGCATCGTGATTAGAAAGTGGCTCAGGTCCAGGAGCAATCCGGCATCGCAGCGTTCAAATACGGCGCGGATAAAGTCCACCATTAGCATCGTGCTGCCCGGTACTGTGAAGTACTGCGGCGAGTTTTCCAGAATCAGCGGCACATCGAAGCGCGGCTGCAAAGCGTTCAGATTGTCCGCGACCAGCTCGACCGTCTCTTCGCTCATCTGCGGGCACACAGTATAGGTCAGCGCGGTCGGCGCGCCAGCGGTCTCCTCGTCCATCTTCAAGCCGTCAGCAGAGACAAAGGCTAAGTGCTCGCCTATCCAGGGCGTGCGTGTGCGCTCCGCTTCATAGTTGATCGCGTCGAGCGTTTCATCTTTAGGCGGCACGGAACCGGCGACGGACATACTGGCGCAATGCAAGACGACCGGAATCGTTTCCTGAACAGAGCTTAGCTGAGGCGTGTGACGCAACTGCTCGAAGGGAATCTCGACATAGTCTATCGAGCCCGGATTCGCTTCGATGAACGCGGGCACACTCGGCCCGTAGGCGAGCCCTATGGAGGTCGTGCCTGAAGGTGTGTTCAGATATTTCAAGACCGCAACCCCTCTGGACAACAAGCCTCTCCCGCCACCGCCACTGCGTGCGGCGATGAGGCTGTTCCAGATACTTGTGCGTCAGAGTCTCAATCCGCAGAGGGGAGCGCTCCCCGCTTGCGGGTCTGATGGCAAAGCATGAAAAAGGCTCTGCCGGTTTTAGTCGTAGAGCCAGGCATCGCCGAGCCGCCCGAGCGCTAGATCGACGCGACTGAGTGTTACGGTCAGCTTACCTTTGGCGATACAACGCTGGATCGCTGCGACCTTCTGTGAATTAATTGGAAAGTCTAGCTGGAGTTTTGGAATGCCGCCCAGGGCTGAGATCGTGGCGGCCTTCTTTGATGTTGCTGATCTTGCTGAGGCCTTCTTGGATGAACCTTTTTTCGATGAGGCTTTCTTCTTTTTCGTCGGCATATTTCCTCCTACGGTTAACTGAGGCGTGGGGTGGCTTTGAGCGCAGCCACGGCCGTCGTCACGATTGTGGAAAAAACACTCGGCGTATTGGACATTAGGCAGAGACGAATGTCAAGGTTTTTAAAAGCTGGCCGATCCTCAAAAGTGATAAGAGTCCAGGCTGATCAGCTCACAGATTGGCCCAAGCATCTTCCCAGCTCTTAAGTTCGAATCACCCGCCGCGCAGACTCTCATCAAGGGCTCGTTCCTCGGCATAAACTGGATATGTATGCGCCAGTCTATCTCCTGATCGTCGGCGAGAAGAAGCTCATAGCGCGGCATCATGAGAGCCAGCGTCGCTTTTATCAAGTACATCGCCAACTGACGGCCCACGCAGGCGTGCCCTCCTGCGCCGAACGGAAAGTATTCGTACGGCGCAGGTCTCAAGGCGTTCCAACGCGACGGCAAAAATTCTGTAGGTCGCGGAAATCTCTCTGCGTCTCTGTGCGCCAGAAACGGAGACAAGACAAGCTCGCAGCGTGCAGGCAGCTTTACGCCGCCGAGTTCGGTCGGACGCGTCGTCACACGCGCCATCAACGCGTTAGGCGTTAAGAGGCGCAAGCTTTCACTGACGACTGCATCAAGCAACGTGAGACGCGCGAGTTGTTGTGGGCACGGCACGCTATCCTTTATCTCTGCCTGAACCAGCTCGCGGCGCAACGCGCGCCGCAGCTCAGGCAGTTGAGAAAGGATCAGCAATATCCAGCAGAGCGCGACGGCGACGGGTTCATTGCTAGACATAAACAGCACATTGCCGTGAGCGACCAGCGCATCCTCAGCGAGTCCGTTTCCCGGCTCAAGCTCCATGCAGGCGAGTCTTGTCAGCAGGCCGTCCGATGTAATCAGCGATTGGCGGCGAGCCCAATGTATATGCTGCCGCAGCGCGTCATCCAGTGAAGTCCCGAGCGCGATCAGTTCTTCGCGCATAGTCGCGCTCGCTGAGTTCAAAGGCGACGCTGCCTCGCGTCGAAACTGGAAATACTCCTGAAGCAATGAAGCAAGTCTTGCGCTCTCCTTATACTGATCGCCAAACAGCAACCCTTTTGAGACTTGCAAGGCGAGCCGCCGCATCTCGCCGAGGAGACTGATCCCCTGCCCTGCTTGCCAGCTATTTAAGAACATCTCAAGATCAGTGCTCACGGCGCTGTGCTGCTCTTCGATGCTGCGCTCGCTCAAGACTCGCAGCAGTAGACGTTGGTGCTGCGTGTGTTGCTCGCCGCGCATGCTGTGCAGGCCGCAGTTGAGGTTCACAAGCGTCTGCGGAAGCCCCAGATGCTCTGCGGCGGATATGGGCATCCCGAATAAATCTATGTCGCTGAGCACCGCGCGATTGAGCGCAGGCCCGAACACAGCGATTGCCCCTGCACAATCCGGCGAGCGAGAGAAGATCGGCCCGGCCTCTCTTAGCACGAACATGTCGCCGAGGCTGGAACGCGCTCGCGATAAAAATCCAAGCGGCTCGTCATAGAGCCCTTCGACTTTCGCCGCGCGCGGTAAAGAGTGAGGCAGGAGGTTCATAATTGATCTTTACCGGCTCAAAACTTTTGCAGGATAAAATCGTCCAGCCAGAGGCTGCCGAAGATAGGGCACGTGCCGCCGCAGTTTTGTCTTTGGAGACTGATGTCGATGGCGCGCGTCGCTCCGCCTGTCTGGAACTCTAGAGCGTATTCGCGCCAGCCTCCGCTCGATTGTACAAGCGGCGCGGCCTGCGCAAAGGGGACGCCTTTTTCCTTACTGCCAGCGTCAAACAATGCAATCAGCGGCAGACCGCCGGAGACAATCTCCTTTGTACGAGCGGCGTAGGTCAGGCGATAACGTGAATTCGGCTCAACCAGTACGAGCTGCCTGAGGAGCGAAAGGGTCGGCGCGGAATTTCCATTAAAGTCTAATCGAAGACTCTGCGCGCCAGCGTGCGGCTCAGCGGCGTCCAGAGAGACATGGACAGACGGCGTGTCTTTGACAGGACGCCACCCGAATCCCTGTTCGTCCAGTTCAAGCCGCTGCTCAAAACCGCCGTCCGTTATGCGTGCAATCCCCTGACCAACGCTTTTATCATTTTGCCCGCCTGCACCTCCGGCCCACACTTCATAAGCGGCTTCGTATTGTGACTGTGCGATCAGCTCTGCCGTCAGCGTGCGCCGCTCTTTCTCCGTCAGGCTGCCCGCCGCGCGATAAAGCCCGGCGGCCTCAGCATACTTTTCATGCTTGACGAAAAAGCGCGCCAACTCAAGCCGCCATGCGCGCGTGTCCGGCGCAACTGTTTTCTCCGTCGCCGCAGCATCACCTGCGTGCGCACTCCACGCCAGCTCAAAAAGGTTAGGTAGATACCTTGGATCGCTCACGGCCGCGAGACGAAGCTCGCTAAGCGCCTCTTCAAAACGGCGCGCCCTGAAGAGCAGATTTCCACGCAGCCAGTGTGTCCGTCCATAAAAGGGAGCAAGACGCAGCGCCTCTTCACAGGCCGCGAGCGCGCCAGTTTCGTCATCTGCCTGATCGCGTGCGATAGCCAATTGATACCAGATCGCGTAATCAAGCGGGCGCAAAATGGCCGCGCGCTCGAACTCCGCGACGGACTCTGCCGCACGTCCCAGATCAAGAAGCACGAGCGCGCGCGAGAAATGCGCGTCTGGATCAGAAGCGCTCAAACGCACGGCACGATCAGACGGTGCAAGCAGATGAGTCGCCCGCGCAGACCTGGACAACAATCTAGTCAACCCCGCGCCTCCCGCGCCCCAGATTCCCCAGAAGCAGAGCAGCAGACCCGCAACAGCGATGATGTAACGAAACTTTTCGACGCGCATTCTTCAGGCTTCAAAAAAAATGCCCTCTCACTCGAAGAGGGCATTCCGGTTCGTTTAAGGACATAGAGGCTTTAACTGTCGCTCGGATTATCTCCCATGAGCGCGAAGGCCAGCGCAGTGCCGCCGCCCAGAGTGCCAAGGACGATGAATAATACTTGCGTGCCGGTCAGTCCGCCTCCGCCCGTCACCGCGCCGATTCCGGCAGTTCCCTGATTGAGCGTCACCACTCCGTTCTTGAAACAGACATCCAGCAGGCCCTCTTCCTTTTTATCGTTCTTCGCGGCTGTTCCCTGCTCCGTATCTATCTGCGCTTTGGTGTCCTTCTTTTTATGAACGGCGACGCAGCCTTCGATCAGAGTGACGCGGACGTTGCCCTTATCGTCGTACTCTAATTTGAGCTTCGTCCCCGGCGCGATGTCCAAAGAGCCTAGCGAGCCGAGCGAGATGGTCGCTCCGGCGTTATCCGGCGTCTCGATGATCGCATCCGTCAGCACCGTCCCGCCAGAAGTAATGCTCGCCCCGTTGACGGTGATCGGCTGGTTGTTAGTGGTCGTGAGTTTGCCGATCTGACCTTGCAGCGGGACGGAGACGGCGGCCTTTGGCATCGCAGTCTCCGGCGCGACGGCGCGTCCGACCTGTAGATAGCATTGCGCCACGGCGAAGGCGAGGAGAATGGCGGTCGCGTTGATGGCCCTTCGTCGTTTTGTAATCATCACGCGCGGTCTCCCTCTGAAAATTTATGCGTCCCTCTGGCTTAAACTCGACGGCTCTGAAAAAAGCGAAGGCGGTTTACAGGCATGGAGTGTACTGCCGCCGATGCTCACCGGTCAAGACTTTCACTCACCTGCTCACACAGTATTATCTTAAAAACGGCTTCGCCTTAACGCTTTGACTTGTTGATCAGATCGAGAAGCTGCGCGGCCTTCTCAGGGCTCGTAGACTTAAGAATTTTGTACTGCTCCATCGCCGCCTCGCGATTGCCGACGGTCAAATACGCAACTGCAAGGCTCAAGCGCGCGTCGGCAAAGTCCGCGCGCAGATTGATCGCCTGCTTGTAGGCTTCTATCGCTTCCGCGTATCGCTTGGCCCTGTAATAAGAGTTGCCGAGATTGTTAAAGCTATCGGCATCGTCTGCCTTGAGACTGACGGCGCGTTTGAAGGCTTCAATCGCTTCCGCGAACTGTCCTGCCTTGTAGTTGGCCGCGCCCAGATTGACGAACGCCTGCTGGTAATCAGATTTGAGAACGGTCGCCTGTTTGAAAGCTGCGACCGCTTCCGCGTACTGTCCGAGCCCGTAATGGGCCAGACCCAGATTGTAGAAAGCGATGGTATAGTCCGGCCTCAGCCGCACAGCCTGTTTTAAAACCTCTAGCGCTTCAGCATAGCGAGAGAGCTTGTTCAGGACATAACCCAGATTGTTATGAGCCTTCGCATAGTCGGGCTTCAAACGTATCGCCGTGCGATAAGATTCTATGGCCTCTGCCTGACGGCCCAGCTTGTCATAAGCGTAACCAAGATTGTTGTAGGTGACGGCCGTTTCGGGACGCAACTCTGCGGCGCGTTTGAGCGCGGCGGCGGCCTCTTCGTACTGCGCCAGATTGTTATAGGCGCTGCCCAGATTGCTCTGCGCATCAGCGTAATCGGGCTTGAGCCGGAGCGCTTCCGTGTAAGCCTTGGCGGCCTCTTTGAACTCTGTCGCCATGTAATAGGCGTTGCCCAGATTGTAGTAAGCCTCCGTGTATTTCGGCTCAAGCTCGACCGCGCGTTTGAAAGCCTCTATCGCTTCACGGTACTGCCCCGCACCGTAAAGCGCCGTTCCCAGATTGGCCTGCGCTTCGGCATCGTTGGGTTTCAGCTCGACGGCGCGTTTAAAAGCTGCGACCGCTTCCGCGTACTTCCCTGCCTTGTAATAGGAAGCGCCCAGATTGTTGTGGGCCACGGCATCGTCTGGTTTAAGTCGCACGGCCTGGCGCAGTGCTTCAATCGCCTCAGGGTATCGCTGCTGCCTGTCATAGAGATGGGCCAGGATTTGATACGTATCGGCCTGATCTGGTTTGAGGCGCAGCGCAGTCCTGTAGGCTTCGATGGCTTCAGTCTCTTTGCCCAGATCGAAGTAGGTCTCCGCGAGGCTTTCAAAAGCCTCCGCCCAGTCGGGTTTCAAACGCGTCGCCTGACGGAAGGCTTCTGCGGCCTCCTGATTTTTCCCTTCTACGCTCGTCAGGGCATTGCCCAGATTAAAATATGCTTCCTCGTCATCGGGCTTGAGACGTACAGATTTCTGAAAGGCTTCAGCCGCTTCGGCAAACTTGCCCGTGTTGAAATAGGCCGCGCCCAGATTGTTAAGGGCCAGCGCATTGCCCGGCTCAACCCCAAGCGCTTTGCGATAGAGATCAATCGCCTCTGCAAATTTTCCCGCGTCGTAGAGAGCATCCGCGCGATTGTTGAGGGCTTCAGCCGTCTCCGTTGCCAGGGCTGTGGCCGTCGTATGCCCGCTCGCATTCACATCACCGTTTCCACCACGCGGCGTGCGTTGCTCTGTGCGGCGATTGCTCGCCACCTGCACTTTCATGGAAGCGCGACGGACGATAGGTCGCACGACGTTTCTCACGATCCGGTTTGCGCCGCCCGACAGGTCTCCCAGACGCGCCACGCCGCCAGTGATGTCGCGTATCCTGTTAAATCTCTTGAAAGCGACCGTCGCGCCGCCCATGATGTCCTGTGAAACGAGAGCGTTCGCGCCGCCGCGCAAGTCCGCCGAACCAGACCTCAAATCCTGCGGACGCGCCATTGCGATCAGATTGCTCAACAGGCTAAGGGAGAGCACGCAGACGACGATGCGCGATGATAAATGCGGCTTCTTCATAAATCCTGGCCTCTAGTCGCTCCAATTATTTCATATCGGGAAGCAATTCACCACAGAGCGCACAGAGGAAGCACAGAGAAATAATTCAAGCCTCCGTGCCATCTCTGTGTCCTCTGTGCCTCTGTGGTGAACAGCAACTTTCCTGACATTCACCAATCCGCTCCACGTATCGAACGTGCGAGACAAAAAATTTTGCGCGAATGGTTCCGGCAAAATTACTTTCTCCGGATAAATCTTAAAGAGATCATCTGCGCAACGCGGTCGCCCCTTTGCGTTTCCTTTCAACCTGCTCCGCAGAACTCACCTGCGCCGTCGCGATGACGATGAGAAGAGTGCAAACGAGAGCATTGGCCATGATGTGCAGTCCGAAGTCGAAGATACTGTGAACGGCGACGCCGAAGAGTCCGACCGTTGCGCCAAACGCTGCGGCGCGATTAAAACGGGACTCGCCTTCCGCGCGAAGCCTGCTTCGTATGCGACGAATCAGTTCAAAGAAAAACCATGCGGCCAGCCCCGCGCCGATGATACCGCCGCCGGCCAGGATTTCCAGATAATCGTTATGCGCCTGCTGCGGCGTGTAGAAACCTGATGCATTATGAAAGCGCGTGATCGCCACCCAGTAGCCGTTCAAGCCTGTGCCGACGATGGGCTGCGATTTTATAAGCTCCCACGTCGCTCTCCAAATATCCTGACGGCTCGCGCCGTAACGCCCCTCGGCTTTAAAATCGCCCGCCACCGTCTCAAAACGAGTGACCGTCGGCTCGCCGCCGATCCACACAATACTTACAAGCACGCCCGCGCACAGGCACAAGATCAAAAGCAGACGCACCGCGCGCAGACTAACAATACGCCGAAGACGCGTGAGCCAGCCCGCCTCAGCATCTTTGATTACTCTGGCGGGGCGTATAACTGACCAAAGCAGCGCGATCATCAGGAGCTGCGCGAGCGCGCTCAGTATGCCGCCGCGCGAAGCAGAGAGCGAAAGCGCCGTCCACAGAGGTAAAATCGTTGCCAGAAAGATCAGCATCTGCTCGCGCCGCACGCCTCCACTCGCCAGCAGTCCCAGCACAAGGCCGAGCGCCATCTCCATCAGGAAAGCGAAGTGATTGCGATTGACGAACTGCGCGTATCCCTCCCATGGCTTTAGTCTGGGCAGGATGGCGAGCGATGCCTGGCCTTCCGTCGCCTGACGCAGGATGCCGAAGAGCGCGCTTAAAGTAGCGACGCACATCACTGTGTAAACGACGGCACGCACGCGACGCTCCGTCTTGGTATAGCCAAGGAGCAGCGCGCACACCAAAGTGAGTGCCAGCAATCTAAAGACAAAGAGACGCGTTTCAAAAGGGTCTGCGCTGATGGCCCACCACGTTTGCGCTCCCCCGCCCAAAGGGTTAAGAGGGACACGCCACAGGGGCAGGCTTTGCACAAAGGCGAAACAGACGAGACAGATCAAAGGGTAAAAGAGTCTGCGCTCGTCAGGCACACGCCAGCGCCCGCGTAGCATGCCCTCCACGATCCACAGAAGGGTGAGCGCATAGACTGCACACGCGACGAGCGCTTCCCACCAATCTTCGTTTGATCCGTATGGAATACTGGCGAGCGCCACCAGCAAGAGCAAAGCATAAAAGACGAGGGCTTCCAGAAGACGTGCCGCGCGCTCTCGCTTCTCTGTGCTCGCGCGTGCGGGAAAATCTTTCGCCGTCGCTTTGCGCTGTACGCTGCTGGCCAAGCTATTTTGTCCCGCTCAGGCTTAAAGCCATCTCTGCGGCCTGCCCTTCGCGGCTTTCATTCGCGCACAGCACTCTTTCGACGGCGCGCGCCATCTCGCGCTGAAAGTGGTTGCACATATAATTGATGTCCAGGAGCAGTGGCGTCGTTCGACCGAACTCCCTGTAAAAATTTATATAGCCCCATTCGGCATTCGCAGTCGAGAGCGGCAAACGCAAAGTCCAGAAATCATTCGACCCCTTCACCTCGCGCGCAGCCGCTGCGTCTCCATACCAGCTCCATCCGATCATCTGATCGCGTAAGCTGATCGTGCCGCTCAGTCCCTCGTCCAATTTCTCTGCGGCGAGTACGGCAGCGTTTCTCTCCGCGCTCGAAGCATGCCCAACCTGCGCAGTGGCGTAGGCGAACTCTCCGTGTTCCAGCATACGCTCAATCGCGGCGAACACTTCAACAATCGTCGTCGCCTTTGATAAAGCCTGACACGCGCGACGCACGCGCAGGTTATTGACGCCGCGCAGACGGCGCTCGGCCAGATTGCGACGCATGCTCGCCCTGACCTCTTCGACTTCGTGATAACGCAGGCGACCGATGGCGAACCAGACGGCCGTGCCCACGACGAACAGGACAAGACCTGTCATGCGTCCGCCGCTGTCGTTGACGAAGAGCAGAGCCATCAACCCGAACAGCGCGCAGACTCCGTAAAGCACTATCGCCACGCGGCGCTCGGACCAGCCGCGCGCCAGCAGCATGTGATGAAAATGTTCGCGGTCGCCTTTGAGGACGTGCTGCCCGCTCAAAAAGCGACGCACTATCGTAAAGGCCGCATCCATCATCGGCACGGCAAAGGTCATAATCGGAATCGCCACGGCAATCGCCGTAGAGGCTTTCTGCGAGCCGCTGACTGATAGTGCCGCGAGCGTAAAGCCCACGAAGAGCGAGCCCGAATCCCCCATAAAGATCGAAGCCGGATTAAAGTTATAACGCAGGAATCCAAGCAGCACGCCGCATAGCGCGATGGCCGCCACCGTCACAAGCGTGTGGCCGC
>DATLMN010000314.1:0-30422 GCA_035537255.1 Pyrinomonadaceae bacterium
CTCATATAGAACATCTGTATGAGGATATAGCCCGCACGTATAGAATGTCAATAGAGGGGATGAGGCGAGGCGGCAGCCGCCGTACAACGTCATGGATAAGAGAGAGTTGAAAAAATCCTGCTGACAAATCGATTAGTGTGATCGAGCACAGACGTTGGCTGACCTCTTCGACTGATGCAGTCAACGGCTCACGCCTGAGCTGACCGGGCGCGCACACAACACCACAAGCCTTCAATTCTCGCGAATGATAATCGGCCTGTTTCCGCTCCGGTTGAGTGAGTTGTTAGGGATCGCTTTTTGAATCAGAGATAGATTGATTCTCATCGGTGATTCTTATTAAACAATTTGTGTCCTTATCAGCAATCGCATCGTCTATCCTTGCCTCACTGATATTGAACTCAATCCCAGAGGGCGAATAGAAAACCAAAGAAGAGGTTCCCATCTTCACCATGGGAGCGGTTCCCCGTCGCGGAAGAACCCGCCGGTCATCCCCTCGTCCGGCAGCGTCGCGGCCCACACGACACTCGCCGCGCCTTCTTCGACAGTGCGCGGTGCGTTAGGCCCGCCCATGTCGGTCGCGACCCAGCCGGGGCAGACCGAGTTGACGAGAATGCGCGCGGGGCGCAGTTCGTCTGCGAGCATCCGCGTGAGCGCGTTGAGCGCCACCTTCGAGACGCTATAGCCGGGCGTGCCCCCGCCCATTACGGTCAGCGAACCGCTCTCGCTCGACACGTTCACGATGCGTGCGTGTTTACTCTGCCGAAGCAGCGGGATGAAGGCCTGACACATGCGCCACGCGCCGAGCGTGTTAGTCTCAAACGCCTCGCGCACAGTCTCTAAGTTTGCATTCTCGGCGCGCTGCCACTCGTCGTACAGGATGGCGGCGTTGTTGACGAGCACGTCCAGCTTACCGTACCGCTCTTCGACAAAACGTTTAGCGGCATCAATGCTCCGTTGATCGGTGACATCTAACTGAACAGGTACAATCTCCGATCTACCCTGCCGTAACGACCTCGCTGCCTCATCGCCCTGCTGTGCGTCGCGCGCGCCGAGAATTGTTGTGAATCCTCTCAGGGCGAGCTGTCGTGTGACTTCCAGACCGATCCCACGGTTAGCACCCGTGACCAGAGCTACTCTACCTATGAATTCTTCCATGGCTACAACTCCTGTCCCCCTTAGCGTTCAGCCTTCGCACACGTTGCGGAAGGTAATCGAGTAGCGGCGAGAGTCCGTTTGCGGGATGCTGTGTTCCCACTCGTATCGCGCAGGGCCACTCAGGTGATGTGACGACGAGCTTCAACCAGATCAGCGCGCCGGGTCGGCCACCTCTAACTGCGGGTCGATGCGCAAGTCGCCGGTGAAATACTCTTCGGGTCCCTTCTGTGATGGCTGCGTGCCGTTCTTTTTGACTTCCATCTTCTCAACTCCCTCACTTAATTCCCTTGTTGGTGTCGCCGCCTCATGGCTTGACCATGACCTTGAGGGCCTCGCGCTCGTTCATCGCGCGGTAGCCGTCCGGCACGCCGTCGAGTCCGACGACGCGGTCGAACACGCGGCCCGGCTCGATCCTGCCTTCGAGCACGTCGGGCAGCAGTTCCTCGATGTAGGCTCGCACAGGGGCGGGGCCGCCGCCCACGATGATGTTGTTGTAGAACGCAGGCTGTGATGCGGGAATCGCTTCGTAATGAGGAACGCCGACGCGGCCGACCGCGCCGCCCGGACGCGCTATCTGGATGGCCGTCAGCATAGCCTGCTCTGTGCCGACGCACTCAAGGACAGAGTGTGCGCCGAAACCATTGGTCAGTTCACGCACGCGCTCGACGGCCTCGTCGCCGCGCTCGCTGACAACATCTGTTGCGCCGAACTCCCTGGCGAGCGCGATGCGGTCGGCATGACGACCCAGGATGATGATCTGCTCTGCGCCGAGACGACGCGCGGCGATGACACCGCACAGGCCGACAGCTCCGTCCCCGACAACCGCCACAGTCTTGCCGGGGCTGACCCTGGCTGTGACGGCCGCGTGGTGGCCAGTGCCCATCACGTCCGAGAGTGTGAGGAGCGACGGCAACAGCGCGTCGTCATGACCTGCCGACAAAACGTAGAGCGTCCCGTCCGCGAGGGGCACGCGCACAGCCTCGGCCTGCGCCCCGGCAACCTCCGGATTGCCGAAGAACCCTCCGTGGACGCACGACGTGTTTAGCCCTTCGTGGCAGAAGTCGCAGGTGCCGTCGGACCATGCGAACGGCATGACGACCTGGTCGCCGCGTTTTAGGTTGCGAACTTCCTTGCCGACCTCTTCGACGACGCCTATTGCCTCGTGCCCCATGACAACGCCGGCGTCGCTCTGTTCCATAGCCTTATACGGCCAGAGGTCGCTGCCGCAGATGCACGCGCGTGTAACTCTGACGAGCGCATCGGTTGGTTCAATTAAACGAGCGTCGGGGACGTTCTTGATCCGAACGTCACCAGCGCCATACATAACAGTTGCTCTCATGATTGTTTATCTCCTGTCCATCCAATTTCCTAACTGCAAAGGATTTTAGTTTGCAGGCGCTCTCCTGTCTCAGGCGTTCTTGCTCTACCTATGGCGATATTGCTCGAAACCCGGGTTAGCGACGCAAAAGGAAGATAGTCCCGCAAATCGGCGCGAGGATGCGTACCGTCCCGCACAGAATGAGTGGTATTTCCGTGCTGAAAGGGTGGAATTTTTCTGCCTGGGAATCAGCGGCTGATTGAAGGTCAATGCTGCCGTCGATATTTGCTCGGTGAGAGGCCAGTCTCCCTGCGGAAGCGGCGCGCGAAATGGCTTGGGTCTGTGTAGCCGACTTCAAGGGCGACATCTATCACGCTCATACGCGTCTCGCGCAGCAGCCTGCGGGCTTCCTCCATCCGCAGGTTAATGTGGTAGTGCAGTGCGACGAGGTGTGATGTCGGCCGTGCGGAAATGAGCCTGTGCTATTACAGAGTTACCGTTACCAGGCTCGGAGATGAACAGCAATTAGATAAAGAAACGGGTCAACTGTTGAGCATCATGACGGAGGTTTACGTCTCTATTCATGAGCCGGGGCGGCGCACCTCGCCTTTGAGCCGTCTTCTGGCTTTTTCCATCTCCCTTTTATCCTGCCCTTTGACGACCGGGTATCGGGGCTTGAGCGAGCGTAGCTTTCGCACCATGAGGTCGGCGACGGCGAGCGCCGAAAACCAGCGGTGGTCTGCCGGAACGATATACCACGGAGCCGCTTTAGTGCTGGTGCGCGCCAGCATCTCTTCATGAGCCCGGACGTGCTCGTCCCACAGCTCCCGGTTCTCCAAGTCTGCGGCGGAGAATTTCCACTTCTTGGCCGATTCCTCTGTGCGCTCAAGAAGCCGCTCGGCCTGCTTCTCCTTCGAGAGGTGCAGGAAGAACTTCAGGACGACCACACCATTGTCCGTCAGGTACTGCTCGAAGTTGTTGATCTCGCCCATCCTTCGCTTCCAGATACCTTTCGACCTTCTGTCCGCCGGCAGATTCTGCTCGCCCAGCCGCTCAGGATATAAGCGTGGCGAGATGACCTCCTCGTAGTAAGAGCGGTTGAAGAAGGTGATCCGCCCGCGTTCCGGCACCTGTTGGTGGAAGCGCCACAGGTAGTCGTGCTTGTTCTCGGTCTCTGATGGCTTCTTGAAGTTGACCGCCGTGCAGCCCTGCGGGTCGAGGCTGGATGCCACATGCTTGATGGTGCCGTCCTTACCGGAGCCGTCCACCGCCTGTAGGATGACGAGCAGTGCGTGCGTCTCCTGGGCCATCAGCCTGTCCTGAAGACTCGCCAGCTCTTCGCAGTCGGCCTTGATCTTTTCTCCGGCTTCGCTCTCGTTCGCGAAGCCCCCGGTGAAAGTCGAGTCATATTTTTTCAAGCGCAGGCGGCTGCCCGGCCTGACCTGGAAATCAATTTGTCTACCCATGTTCGTTCTGAAATCTTTCCTTTGATCTATCGGTGAGCTTCGCACATTTATTCAGAGAGTGCTGCATAATTCAAAACATTTTATTCATTTCATCTGAATATTTGTGCAAGACCCAAATAACGGAATAACTATTATCGGGCCAAACGTATGCGCTATTCAACAAACTACTTCCCCTTATAGTCTGCTCATCTGCCTGCCACGTTCTGCCGATGTCGTACATGCCCGATACAGCAGAAGACCCGGCACAGATCAAATCAAGGGCGAGTCGGCAGCCGTAGCGGAGTGTCTGCGTTCAACCGGCACGGGTCAACGGCCCTGGCTGCGGTCTTGCGCCGTGCCTCTTTGGCAGCAGGGCTCAGCGTCCTCTCATCCACTCTCGCCAGTCCGCACTCGATCTCGGCGAGCTGCCGCTGTAGCGCATCAACCTCCGCACGCAGCAGTATGACCTCCGAGTCACGCGCACCACTCTCCCTCGGCACGCTCGATAGTCTGGATTGTTGTTCGAGGCTGCGCATGCTCATCTCAAGCGTGTAGAAGCGCTGTTCGAGTTGGCTGATGCGGCTTTCGATGCGGATCACGTCCTGCGTGGATGATGTCGTCGCCTCGCCAAACGTCACCGCCGGCCTTCCTGTATAGGCAGCGGCGGCCGCCACGAGCCACGAAAGCAGTACGAAGACCGCCGTCCACAAAAACGAGGCCGCGCGGCGCTCTCTGAAGTTCATAAGTCTTACCTCATAAAAGATTGAAGTCAGGGAAAGATTAGCACGACTAAGGTGAGTGCGGCGGCAATCTTTGTCGCTACGGTGTAGAATATTTAGGAAAATAGGAGTGACAAGATAAAGGTTTGTTTCGTTCATCACACAATCGAAGTGCCTCTACCACTTCTCCTCATGTTCCTTCTTGTTCGTCTAATGAATCTGAGGCAAAATAATATCAATTTAGAAAGACGAGGTTATGTACGCCAACGCACCGCTCTGCTTGACACCGGTAAACGTCCCTCTTGCCCGTCAAGATAGCGCGGCCACGCGAGGCCTGTATCCCCTAGCGCAGGGCCTTGGCTGAGAGGAAAGAAGCGCATGTCCATGTCCGACATTCCATTAGTTTCCAGCCGGTTTCAGGCTTCACTGACTATCCGGGGCGATGGAAGCCAGGCTCGGAGAGTTGCTCTGAGCAAATCTTCGCTCATGACAGACATCTAACGTGGAATTATGACGAAAAAGATTTCCAGTCGGCTCCTCGCCGCCACCTTCACCTTTATCATCGGCCTGTCCGCTTCCACGCTCTGGAACGGTTTTCGCCGGACGCAATCACCCTGTGAATTCGCGTCCGGTTCAACTGATCCCGGGCGACGGTTTGTCACACTGAGGGGCATGCTTTACGGCAGTCCCGACGGGAAGTTAACCTTTAACGAGTCTGAATGTAGCGGGGCTTGGATGGCCGTGGAGTTTCATCAAACATTCCGGGCCGACGCCGAAACCCGTCAATTTATAGAGAGGTTAAACGCCTTGGCGGGCGGAGACAGAATGTCCAGGGCCGAAGTCATCGTGACAGGGACATTAACCGACCAACATCTCCGAGGCGACGAGCCGCCGTTCGCTGTGTCGGTAATCACGCTGGAGCGAACAAGTTCGATTTCCCTTATCTCCTTAGTGTCCAACTAACGCAGGGGGTTGCAGAGGTCGTCTCTAGCTCGGAACATTGACGAATCCATGCCCCGCCTTTAAAGTTTGCTTCCGTACCAACAAAAATTTTCGACGGCTGTATAGTTGCGCGGGCAGCATAAATAAGTTCTGAGGAACAGAGGTCAGACCATGGCTCATAACGCGGAAGCGATTCAGGACACTATCATCCGGAGCAAAGAATCATCGGGCGCAGAATCACACGAGGCGCGCCCCGAAGAAGTATTAGAGGAAGCGGCCGTTGACCCGCGCATCACGTACCCGTGTTATAAATCTTTCGACCCCTTCATCGACGTTGAGAGGCTCAAATCCCTGGACGGCTACATCTCCGAGAGGATCAAACGCCACATCGCCGCACGGAATGACATTCAGTTCTATACCGGGCCGTATAGATTGAAAGGCTCGGCCCCGGACAGACCGGGGTCAAGAATGATCTACCTGGCTCAATCCAGGCAGCCGGACAGTTATTTTGATCTGGACAGGACGGAACTGTGGGAGCCGACCAAGGCGACTTCAGAATTCTCGCTGCTGATGGATTTCATCGCGACGCTGCCCTTCAAGGCGACCGGAAGGATGCTCATCATGTACGACGACGTGTGCAGGGCAGTCCCGGCTCATAGGGATCACACCGAGTCAGAGATGTGTCATGATTTCATCTGGTTTCGGACGAACCTGAACAAGCCTTTCTTTATGCTCAACCATCGTACCGACGAGAAGCTATACGTCGAGTCCTATAGCGCGTGGTTCGACACGGTTAACCAGTTTCACGGGACCGACCCCGCCGAAGGGCTCTCGTTCAGCATACGCGTGGACGGCCGCTTCACGGACGATTTCAGGAAGCGCATCCCCACGCCCGCCTACAACCTCGCTTCCACCCCCGCGCTCTGGGCCTGCGCTTCCGACTAGAGGGCTTTTTCAGGATAGACATTATCGGCGGGACGGATGCGCAGGCTCTGATGTCATGCGCCGAGCGGGAAGGTATCTTCCATGAAGGACCAATCGGATGTCCGAGAAACGGTCGAGGCGGCGGTAGACCCGCGCATCACGTACCCGTGTTATAAATCTTTCGACCCCTTCATTGACGTTGAGAGGCTCAAATCCCTGGACGGCTACATCTCCGAGAGGATCAAGCGCCACATCGCCGCGCGACAGGACGACTACTTCTTGAATGCTCACAGGCTCGATGCATCGAGTCCACACCAACCGGGCGTCAGGGAAATCTGGCTGACGAGAACCAAACAGGGCGTCCCGTACAATTATCTCGATCTTGATAAAGCCGAATTGTGGTGGCCGACGGAGGCCGCGACAGAGTTCTCGCTGCTGATGGATTTCATCGCGACGCTGCCCTTCAAAACGACCGGAAGGATGCTCATCATTTATGACAACGAGCGAACGCAGGTTCCTGCTCACAGGGATCACTTGAGCCCTGAGGTATGCAACGATTTTATCTGGCTCCGAACGAGCCTGAACAAGCCGCTCTACCTGCTTAATCACCGGACGCGTGCGAAACTATATGTCGCTTCATACAGCGCGTGGTTCGATACGGTCAACCAGTTTCACGGCAGTGACGCCCGGGAGGGATTATCGTTCAGCATACGCGTGGACGGCCGCTTCACGGACGATTTCAGGAAGCGCATCCCCACGCCCGCCTACAACCTCGCTTCCACCCCCGCGCTCTGGGCCTGCGCTTCCGACTAGAGGGCTTCTCCAAATTAACCCGGCCCGAAGCCAAGCCGTAGCCGGAAGAATCTTTCTCGGGCCCACGAACGGTTTCAGAGTTTCTCAGAATACAACCTCTCTTTTCATGTCCCCAGGTGTACCTAAGCGTACAGACACCCCGGACGACGAGATTATATATTTTTAATAACTTTACAAATAAAGTTAGGTCATGACTGTCATGAGCATCTCTATCGTTGTCAGGTCTCAGACTGTTTTAACTTTTTGCTTTGCAAGTTTAAACACAGGCGAGAGTGCGCATCGGCTAATCAGTCGAGTCTTGAGAAAGCAGAGAAATAATTCGAGCCGGTATGTGAGACCGCTTTCACGGCTCTCGCTGTAGTCGCAGGATTACAGGGCTCGGTAATACTTTTACGGCAGACGAACAAGGGTAGGGGTTGTTACCTCCACTTCCTCATCCTCTATAAAGAATCTATGAGAATTTACATCAGCGGGCTTTACAGTGGAACAAATCCACAACCCGGGCTCGGGATTTCCCGCTCTTTACGACAGGCGTACGCGAACGCGACGCTGATCGGCGTCGAGTATTCGAACCGCTGTTCCGGGATACATTGGCCCGACTTCGATGAGTTATGGCTGCAAAGGTCCTGGGAAGAGTTAAACCTGGAGACTTACGCCGCGCAGATCAAGGAGGTTCTTGATTCCGGCGCGGTCTGGATATCGGGGGTTGATCTGGAGATCATGTGGCTCGCCTCTGTCTTCCCAGACGGCCATAAGAATCTGCTGACCGCACCCTCTACGGCCATCAAAAAGATCGCCAAGCCCGCAGTCGAGGCGCACAAGGGTTTGCCCGTACGCATACCCGTATTCATTTCGACCGAGCGTTCTGATTGGGAGCTTCACGCCTTCTGTCGCCAGCATAACTGGAAGGTCTGGCTCAAGGGGCCTTACTACGAAGCCGTGCGGACACCGGGCTGGGACACGTTCGAGGTGGTGCGCGGGCTTCTCGCGCGCGCGTGGTCGACGGAGCGGCTGTTTCTACAGACGCACGTCACGGGCTACGAAGAATCAGTCTGCTTCAGCGCTTATCAGGGCGAGTTGCTCGGCTGCGTCTACATGCGCAAGCGCGAGCTGACGGAGGAGGGTAAGACCTGGGCGGGCGATGTCACCGAAGTGCCTGAAGAGTTCGTGTTGCCGCTGCGCCGCATGGTCAAAGACTTGAACTGGACGGGCGGCGCTGAGCTTGAGATGGTGCGTGACCCGGAGGGGCTCTTGTGGCTGCTGGAATGCAACCCCAGATTCCCGGCGTGGATTCACGGCGCGACCATCGCAGGACGTAATCTACCGGCCTTGCTGGTAGAAGCGGCGACGGGCGTCAGGGCTCAGGCAGTGACGGCCACCAGCGAAGAGTTCACGCGCGTCGTGTTGGAAGTTCCGGTACGCTCGCAATTCCCTTTACCGCCTTTGCCGGAGCCCTACCCTGGCGGCATAGGCCATTCGTTAAAGCATCCCTCGGGCACGCTCGCGCTGGCAAAGCGTCTCCACAAGCTGAATGTTATCGAAAGTAATGGCAACGGAAATGGTAACGGCAACGGACACACCGGCCCGAACATAACGTCCTCGCCCTCGGTGCCGCCTTCATTCCTGAGCGACCTCGCGACTTACGATTTCGCCGAGGTGGAGACTCCCGCGTGGCTTTTTCTCGAAAGCACGGCTTCTTCTCTTTTCCAACGCGCGGGCGAGCTGGCGAGCCGTCTAAGCACGGAGGAAGTTAAGGTGATGAATGCCTACAGCTTCAAGACAAATCCCGACGAGAGACTTTTGAGGCTCGCACTCAAGAACGGTTTTCTGGCCGAGGCCATCAGCCTGCTTGAGGTGCAGAAGGCGCTCAAGACTGGATTCAAGCCGGAACAGGTAGTTCTTAACGGGCCCGGCAAATGGTGGCCCGAAGGTCTCTTGCCGGACGCTCCGCTGCACGCCGTCTTCTGTGATTCCATCGCGGACTTAAAGCGCGTCGTCGCGAGCATGGGGAGAGGGGAGCTCCGGTCTAAGGTCGTCGGCGTTCGACTGCGCACGCCACACATCGGCTCCCGTTTCGGGATCCCCGTAGACACTCCGGCCGCTCTCAAGACGCTGGTTGAAGGGGTCGAGATGTTGCCAGCGGAGTGCGCGTTCGGCGTCCATTTCCACATGGCGAGCAGTAACGTCGGAGTCCGTCAATGGTGGCATTTGTACGAATCAATGCTCAGATGGGCGCGCTCCGTAGAGACGCTTGCCGGGCGGGAGATCGAATATCTGGACGTGGGCGGCGGGTGGTTCCCCGACGATTGGCACACGGAGGCAGAGGATCAGTTCGCCGGCGCGATTGCGAGCGCCCGCCGCAGCCTTCGCCACGTCAGGCAGATAATTTCCGAACCGGGCAAAGCCCTGGCCCAGCCCTCCATGGCCTTGGCGATGCGGCTGCTTGAGTTTGACGAGGCGGATGAGGACGCCACGGAGGCCGTCGTCGACGGCTCAATCGCCGAGCTGCCGATGCATTTTTTTCAACCCCACAGGATTCTCCACAGGGACGGGAGAACGGGAGAGTGGAGGCCCTTAAAACGGGGTAAGACGCTGCTTCTGGGAAGACTCTGTATGGAGCACGACATCGTGGCCAGAGGCGTCGAATTACCGGAGGGCGCGCGCGCCGGAGACCTTTTAGTTTTCTGTGATACGGGAGCTTACGATAGGAGCATGTCTTATGTCTTTGGCCGAGGGTAAAGTAGTGATCGAAGTTAATGAAACGGATTTCGTCGACACGACGGCCGCCGTCGAACGTTGGCAATCCTTTCCGGCGTCCGTAATTTTGCATCACGGCAAGCGTTGCTGCCGGATCGCCCGCGAGTGGGTTTTCTCTATAGACTACTCGCAACTCAACGCCGAGCACGCTCTGGCCGGGCCGCGCTGGATTCGTCAAAAGTACCAGTGGGGCCCGTCGAGCTGGCCGATCAGTTGGTGCGAAGCAGTCGAACAAAAGACCCTGGACTGCGGGGCGCTGGCCGCCATGGCCCATGAGGTTTTCACCGCGCGCGGCGTGACGAGTTACCCGGCGCAGATGATACAGCAGTACGACGAGGACACGACCCGCCATTGGCAGAGAAAGTGGAATGCGGAAGAAGCTTCAGTCCACTGGATCAAGGAAGACCTTATTTATCATGAAGGCTGCGCCGTCGTCTCGCGCGGTAATGAGATCAAGGTCTGGGACGCCAGCGCCGGCTGGTGGATCAATCCGAAGCAGTTCGGAGGCTACGGCGGGCTGCTCGTGCTCCGTGTATTCGCCCCACAGACAGAATCGCCCACAATCTTTAGCTGGGGGCCCCACGCGATAGTTCCCAACCGCTGGCAGAAAATAGAAAGAGCTCGCGGAGACTTCCGTTGATTATGTCCGAACTCAAAGTCCGTCCAACCTTAACCGTTCGCGATTACTGATCCGGCAACCGACGCCCTCCGGTTGCTCGCTTTTCATCTACCGATTGTCGTTACCTTGGAGAACTCTCCGGCACAGGCCGCGCCGGTCTTCGGTTTAAAGAAACGGAGCGCCGCCGTAGCGTTTAGCCAGGCTAATATGGCCTGAGAAGAAAGCTACGGCGGCCGCTGACACCTAACCCGAAGGTGTCCGGGCAATATAACTGAATGCCGGATAGCAGGCTGTTCGGTAACGTACAACAGAGCCGTACTGAACCTCCAGACTTTAGTTGTGTAATTGAATTCAAGGATGCTTTGGTGTGTCCGCTCTTGTGAGGATTTCAGCCGGAGCGTTTTCAATCAACGATCTTTCCCTGACGACTCGGCCACCAAAAGCTATCTATGCGGAAACTTATCACCACATTATTTGTACTTTATCTTCAGTCCGATGATCTCTAAGCCCAGCAGGAGCGTCACGCTGTTAGTGAGAAGAATCGCCCAGTCCTTTTTAATGAAGCCGTAGGTGAGCCAGAGCGCCACCCCAAGGCAGAAGGCCGCGAACATTTTTATTGAGATGTCTTTGGCGGATTTAGTCTTCCAGATTTTCCTCACTTGCGGCGCGAGAGACAGGGTCGTCAATCCACCGGCTACGAGTCCCAGCCCCATTGTCCAAGTCATCACCTCGTGAGGCGTCATCATCATCTGTCCGGCCAGTGCCTGAAGCATACCTGTCCGTTTCGTTCTGATCTTGAGCCATGTCGTTTCTCAATCCTCAAGTCTTATCATTCCAGCGCGCCGGCGAGGGCCAACGCTTCGCGTTAAGTCTCGTGAACCCTCGCCGGGCGCAAAAGTATCGTGGCGAGTCAGGGGGTGTTTCTATTCGCAGCGCCGCCGCCGGTTGCGCCCCCGTTGCCATTACCCGCGCCGCCGCGCGTCCCGCCGCCGGAATTTCCTGTCCCTGTGCCAGTTCCTGTTCCCGTATTGCCAGTCCCTGTGCCCGTTCCGGTAGTCGTCCCCGCGCCCGTACCCGTGCCGGTCGTCGCGCTGTTACCGGTCGCTGTGTTGCCTGCGCCTGTCGTAGTGGATGCGCCTGTCGTGGTCGTCGTGCCGGTTGTAGTGGTGTTGGCTGTCGTATTCGCATTGTCGCTTGTACCACAGCCAGCCAGGAATAAGCCCGCGCCGAGTAAGAGCAGAAAAGCTAAAGCGTGTCGCATAGTATTTTCTCCCAACCTTTCTTCAGAACCCGTTGTCGAGTGGCGCTGGATTGGCCCGCGCGAGTGATCCGCCGGGATTCCCGCGCCACTCGATGATTAACTCCTACAGCCGAAGGATAATTAAGCTGGCCGCCTTTCGGTCTCAATCTGCGCCGCGCCGTGAATCGGACTTTCCTTGTGGCTGCGAGACAGAGAGACGATCCTCTACTTGAAGACAACTCCGAACGAAAGCCGGATGTTATCTTCCCGCTGCCCCTCTAATGTCTGTGGCAGGACGGCCCCGGCCCCTCCGAGGACGTTGATCGAACGGTCTCGCAAAAACACAGGGTTGTAATCCACTTGCAGGGCGCGCAGGGCGAAACGCTCGTTGACGCGCACGTCGAGGCCGCCGCCCAGAGCCATGGCGAAGTCGGTCGAGCTGGTATTGAAGCTGCTCGTGACGGTGCCTGCGGGCAACTGCTGGCGCTGCTCCACCTCGAACCTTGTATTCGCCACGCCGAACAGAGAGCGCAGGAAAGGAGTGACGCGGGTCTCATTGGGGAACCTCACGGTCGGGCCGCCCAAAAACTGAAAGACTCTCGTGTCTATTTCGCCGGTGGTCGCCGCCCCGGCCCCCGTTCCGGCACCCGCGCCGCTAAAGGAGCGGGTTCTCTGGTGATAGGAGAAATCTCCCGTGAGGCCGAAGCGGGGCGTGACATAGCCCGTGATCTCGGCGTTGACGCCGTGCAGGCCCGCGCGCTCCCCGAACACTTCGTCGTCGAAAGAATTGGTCTGATTAAGCTCCTGGCTCGGAATCCCCTCGGCTTGCAGGTTTGAGTAGCCGACGAAAATCTCCGGCCTTCTGTCTTGTGCGAGTCCTAGCGACGCACAAATGAACATGAAAATAACGAGAACGAACAGTTTACGCATACGATTGCTTCCCCCTTGAAAATTAGTATTCGCCACTCACGGCTTGCATGCTTCCGTCGAGCATACTTCCCCGTCAAAAATATAATTCTGTGCGACCGCGCCCGACGTTCAAGGCGTGGCGCTCACGGTCCTGTTGCTTTAGTTCAGCGCCCGCGTAATATACGGGACTCATCTTCAACGCGTCTGTACATTGCCGGACAAAAACTCGGACGGGAACAAAAAAGAGTTCTCTTCGGCGGACATCCCGCCCATTCGCATGCACCTTCTATTACCGCGTCCGCTCATTGATGGCCGAAGTTTATAAACTTTCTCAGTCCTCTTCTGGAGACTCTCTCGTACTCTGAGACGATTGAGACCGGAACCGGCACTGTGCCGTTGCTCGCCACCCGCGTGAAAGTCAGATTCCCTTCCGCCGACTGCTCGTAGATCAGCCGCAAGCGCTCTCCGCCCGACCATGTCAGATCAATCGCCAGCCGGTTGTCGGAAAGTTGGCCGCGAACGCTGACGGTTTCGCCTCCGGTAGCTCGAAACAGCCGCGCCTTGCCGTCGGCTTCGTAGGGAATGCGCGTCCCGTCCGGGTAGTTGATGGTTATCGTCGTTCCGTACTGCTCGATGGCGAACAGGCGCGCGGCCCGCAATATCCTGTAGAGAGCCCTTGATTGTCCTTCTTTGTCGGGACTTCCGAGGCGGGCCGTTGCGGCCATGATCTTCCCTATCAGTATCTCGTCGTGATCACCCGTTTCCCTGTACGTACCCGTCAAGGCGGGCTCGACTGCGGGCTGCTGCCGAGACGCATCGGCCGCCTGAATTGCCGGTAGCCCTCTACGGTTCTCGCTCGCGAAGGCAACCCCCACGCCGCTCATGATGAAGAGGGTGGCGGCCGTGAATACCAATAATCCGGAGAATGATTTCATTACCGCTTTCCAGGTGTCGCCTCCAGCGCGCGTCGCAGGCCATCAAGAAAGCGCGACGAACCGCAGGGCTCTGAACATATTTTCTCACCCGCCCTGAATCAGATTATCCTTAACCGAAAATTTGCAGCCACACCACTTGCAAGTCTGTATTTCTGCTCTTTGACCGAACATCACGAGCCACGCCTGCTTGCATTGAGGACAGCGCAGCGTCCAGCTTCTTAATAATTTCAGAAGCTCGCGCCGCCGCTTATCCTCTTGCTCCTTTATTGGCGATGCCTCGCCTAAGGGCGAAGTGTCGAAATTCACTGCACTCATCTGCTCACTTTTCTCCAAAGACATTAATTGAGGACCGGCCAGGTCTCATGAACCGCTTGCCCCGGCCCTGGGCGGCCACACCGTGCGAGCCACGAATCAACCTGATGCGCGCCCTCAACGCCGCCTGCTCAGCCCAACATTTATCCGATAGATTTTGTATGGGGGTTATGCCGAGGATTATATGAAGACGAGGCAAGGTTCTCTGTACGGAGGTGGACAGAAATGATGAGTAAAGAGTTGCCCTTCTATAACAAATCTGTTCGGGGGCTGGTCTTTGTTGACATCATCCCATGAAACGGATTGTTTAATCACATATGATAGCGTCACACGATTGCCCTGTTTTGTGCATGCACACGATTGCCACGGCGCAAGAGAATGTGAACAGCAGGTGACACATCTTTTTATCTAAAGCTTACGTGAGGCGGCTCTCGCCGGGAGATTCATCCTGACTACGCTGCTTTGTTTGCTTCTTCGGAAACTCTTTTATTCAGCGGGGATGATTCAAGACGACTTGTCGCCGTCACGGCGGTCTTCGGCCCGCCCGTGCAAGAGCAAGCCGACATACGCTTGAATTCGCCGCCCGCACCGGCAGGCTCAGGCGCGTAGACCCTCGCTCCGCATTCCTTACAAATACCTATTTTATAACCGGGGATAACTGCCCTGCTGATAAAAGCAGGGCAGATGTTTTCTGCCAACCTTAAGGATTTTGCTTCGTGGAGTTGAAGTCGGAAGGAGAAAGAGGCTCGAATGGTTTTTAGGCAAGATCAATACTGTAGAGTGTGTTCCTCCTGTAGGGAAACCTAAACAAATGAAATAGCCGCCGTGAGCTTTACCACTCACGAGCCCTCCCCCAAGGTCTAGCGAGTTTTCACGACGGCTATTTTCTTATCCACGTCTGACTTTTTGACCAACCTAGAATAATAACTAGACCCCTTCTGCGTCTGCTCGCTTTCGTACAATACTTTTCTGGTAGCTTAAGCGCTTGTCAGGCAAGAGATGGTATTCGAGCGAAGGCTTGCCGGGGACTCAAAAAAAACGGGGCGTCGTTAGCGAGGACGCCCCCAATACAGGAAGGAATGGAAGATCACTATACTCCTGTACGCTATCGTACACAAGTGTGATCTGCCCGACGGGAAACATCCTGGAACCTACAGCCAGGGAAAGCCGTGCCGCGCCGGTATTGTTAGAAAGTCTGTTTACGTACAGACCTCTCCTCTCTTTTGTTTTAGTCTTGAAAAAATATTCAAGGGGGATAAAGGGGTGTTACGTTGGTACTGGCATAAGCTTATTAGAAAGCTAGTCTGTTCAAGGGCCGGGCACGAGTGCCGAATCAAATCGGGGCAAATCATCTGCATACGTTGTCGGTGGGTGGATTAACCGTTAAAGGGAATGAACAAGGGAGGGGAAATGTTAAGTACTATCGGCTATGTCATAGCCTATGCGTTGATAGGGTTGTTGGCGGGTTGGGCCTCTAAAAGACTTATGTCCGGAAGAGTCTCGGCAAGCTCTCGCGAACTGGCATTGATCGGAGTGATCAGCTCCGTCATCTGCGGCCTGGTTGGACTGGCCGTGCTCAGCTACGGGTGGAATAAAAGCCAGAGAGAAGGTACTGGCGGCGAGTATGTCACTCAAAGTTATGGAATGAGCGGTTTACCGGACTTTTGGATCAGCTTGTTTGCAGCGACTCTCGGCGCTCTTCTAGTGCTGGCTATTTATAAAATAATGGCTGGCGAGCGTCGCACTACTCTGTAAAAAGGTGATGCCAAACTCGACAGGGGACTTAAAGCAACGCATGCGAGTGGCGAAGGATAAAGCCCGCAACTTAGTCTGGCTTTACTCTACATACAATAGATTACGCCGTGTCTAAGGTTAATGATTATTCGACCCGAGCGCGGATACTTCCTGCGGAAAACGACAATGGTACATAAAGGGGTAAGGCATGATTGAAAAATCAATCGAGCAAGAAAGAAACGAGCCTGTGGCTGATGCAGACCCTGAGACAGGGCAACCGATTGAGGAAGCGGAAGACAACCTGAGTCGTCACTCCACAAAAAATTCCAGCCCGCCAGTCGAGGAGCAAGGGCGTACTACAGAACCTGTAGATAGGGAATAGATAAGGCAACAAAGGGAATAGGATAAAGTAACAATCTGACGGCTCATCCAACCTGAGAGGCTATAGCACGGCTTTCATCCGCAAGTCTTGAAGGCTTAGTTCGTTGTGTCCCGCTTGGTTGATTCAGGCGTTAGGCGACGGAACTACCAGACTATGGGTAAGGCTACAACATGAAACACATTGTTCTCTTGGGTGACTCAATCTTTGATAACGGCGCTTACGTTAAAGGCGGCCCGGATGTGATCAGACAGTTGCGCGCGAAACTGCCTGAAGGCTGGAAGGCTTCTCTCAATGCTGTGGATGGCAGCGTGGTGCAAAATGTTTCCAGTCAACTGACACGGCTTCCTCAAGAAGCTTCACATCTGGTCGTCAGCGCGGGAGGGAATAATGCCATTGGTCATGCCAACATCCTGAGCGAGAGTGCTCGGTCTGCCGCAGAAGTGCTCAACAGGCTGGCTGATGTGAGCGAGGCTTTTCAGCGGCAATATCATGCCATGTTGCAGGGGGTCTTGAACTATCATTTACCGACAGCTATTTGTACTATCTATTATCCGCATTTCCCTGATCCGATGCTGCAAAGGATCGCCGTCGCCGCGCTTACTATATTTAATGATGTCATCATCAGAGAGGCATTCATGGCAGGCGTGCCGATTCTCGATCTTAGATTAATCTGCAACGAGGATGCTGATTACGCCAACGAGATTGAGCCCTCCGCCGTCGGAGGTGAAAAGATTTCAGATGCGATCTTGAAAGTAGTGGCGGAGCATGATTTCGCAGCATGGCGAACGGAAGTGTTTTGTTGATTGTTGGACTGTTGCCTGATAACTCGTACAACGCGACTGCGCCTCACTCTTTACTCCCTATATCGCAAATGCCGGCAAGGCGTCGGCGCTTTGACACCTGCCAACCAGCTTTGATTCGCCTATCTTTAAGACCGGCTTCGCGCCGGCATCTTCGAGCACCTTCATCACAGGATCAAGTATGTCCGTAAAAGGTAACGCATTCCTTCTTTATCTCTCCCATGCGTGCGATACGATCACCGAAGAGTAGAACATCATTTCGTCCTTGCGGCTCAGGGGCAGAGATTTCCCCATTTACGATCAGCGTCAACATGCTTGCACTTCGGTTGTGTGAATGCCCTGATTGATGTAGCTAAAGGAGGAAGTCGTCGTATTTTTCTTTGATCGCCGGGTAGCACTCGCAGGTGAACTCTTCCAGCCTTTTCCGGTCAAGAATTTTAAAGTGGCCGTGCTGGTATCGAATCAGTTCCATCTCCTGTAGTTTGCCTGCGATCTCAGTGATGCTGGCGCGGCGCACGCCGAGCATGTTCGCCATAAACTCATGCGTCAACTCGAACTCGTCTATCCCGACGCGGTCGCGGAACATGAGCAGCCAGCGCGCCAGCCGCCCCTCGACTTGATGGCGGGAATTGCAAACTACCGACTGAGATATTTGTGTCATCAGCGCGTGCGTGTAACGAAGGAGCATGCGTTGCAGCGTTTCGCCTCTGCTGAACTCCGACTTAAGGTTATCGACGCGCAGCCTCTCGCTCGTGCCTGCTGCTTGCACGGTGGCGACCTTGGTCTCACTTCCGCCCAGGATGGCGGAGACGCCGACGATACCTTCACGGCCGACAAGACCGACCTCCATGCCTGAGCCGTCCTCCAGGTCAGTGAGGAGAGAAACGACCGCCGTGGTCAGGAAATGAACATGCTGAATCTGTTCGTCCGGCATGAAAAGAGTTTCGCCGAGGCTGAGTGAAACGGGCTCTAAGTGAGGCACGATTCTTTCGTACTCCTCGGGAGGCAAGGCCGCGAGCAGCCGGTTTTCATTTAAGGGTTGAGTCATGTCGGACATTGCTATCTCAATTACGGTTGTAAGGTCACGAGATTCTGTCGGCTGAGCGTGCGATAGCATTCACAGGCTGCCAGTTCCAGCCCCTGCCGATCAGTGATGTGAAGCTGGCCGCGATTATAGATGATGAGCCCGCTGTCACGGAGAGCGGTGGCCGCCTCCGTGATGCTTGCGCGGCGCGTGCCCAGGTGACGAGAAATCTGTTCGTGCGTGAGCATCAGCTGATCGTCTCCGACGCGATCATGAATCATCAGCAGCCAACCGGATAAACGTTCTCCCACCGTATGACGGCCATTGCAGACGGCCCTCTGTGAGAGGTGCGCGATGCGTGCGCCCGCGTAAGAGAGGAGAAGGCGCTGCATCGCTGTGCCGCGCGCGAACTCTTCTTTAAGAACCTCCGCGCTCATTCGCAGCGCGGTGCCCGCGAAGAGGACATGTGTCCAATACGTCGGCGCGGGAGAGGAGAAGATAACAGAGAGTCCGGTCATGCCCTCCTTGCCGACCATGGCGGCTTCGGTCGTGTTGCCGTCCTCCAGAATATAGAGGTGAGAGATCACAGCGCTCTCTGGGAAATAAACCTTATCAATACTTTCCTCTAACTCGTAAAGGTCTTCACCACAGGAGAGCGAAACGGGTTCGAGATAGGGAAGCAGGCGCGCGAAATCCTCGCCGGGCAGGGCGGTGAGCAGCTTGTTAGTGAGCAGTCCGTTGAACGGAACCGGCCTAATAAATTTATGCGCGCGGTTCGCGCCGGGTGACTCTTGCACCATCGGACGAGCACCGGCAGCCCCGTCTGCGTTGCGGTATCTTTGGCCCGCGTCTTTTAGCGTCAAGTTATTGCTTCGCTCAGTTCTATTCATCATTACCGTCTCCGTTTCAAAAACCAGCGTCGAGTTAAATCGTCAGTTCAATAAATATCAAACTAAACTTTTCTAATGTGCAGGAGGATGGATTTCGTGTGCCTGCCGTTGGACTGCTCGCGGATGCGTGCCAGCAGAACCTTCAAGAGCAGCGGGCCTTCACCAAAGTCACAGGTGAAATGGAAGCTGTCGGCTGGTCCATCGCTACGTGTGAAAACATTGATGCGCTGACGCAGTTCTTTCGTGTTCTCGAACGGCGCGACCGTCTCGAAGAAATTTTGCCCGGCCACACCCGGCACTGTTCCATTGCCGTCCCTGTCCGGCTCCATGCGGGCATAGAGCACTGTTCCCGCCGTGTCGAGTTCAAACAGGCCGAACAGCTTTTGTTGATCCGGAAGCGAGGCGCGCATCATCATAAGAATCCTTTCTGAGCTAATCCGCCTTTTCCGCTCTGCTCTGCGGAAGATGTCTTTCGAGAACCTTATCCAGTTGGTCAATTGCAAAGGGCTTGACGAGATAGTCGTCGCCGCCCGTTTCAAGCGCCACCGCGCGAAAGGAGGGTTGCGCGTGGCCGGAAAGAAAGATGATCGGCACATCATGGAGAGCGGCGAGTTCGCGTATCCGGCGCGTGGCCGCCAAACCATCAAGACGCGGGAGACTGGCATCCATCAGGATGAGGTCGGGGCAAGTTTGCTCGGCCATACGCACAGCCATCTCGCCGTCCTCTGCCACAGCCACACGATAGCCTCGCATCTCCATCAGATACATCAGCATGAAGCGCGTATCGTCGTGATCCTCTACAACCAGCACAAGCGGCTTGGCATTCAACGCTTGCCTGCGGACTTGAGGATCATCCCTGCGGTCATTTGATTGACGTAATAAAGTAGCCATGATCTTTGGAGAGTGCGGGGAAATTATGGCCGCGAACCGTTCGTTGCTACTCATCGGGGCAATTAGTTCGTCGTGAGTAGATTCGGAGTGATAAAAGGGTGAGTTTTTTGAACTCACCCCCCCTTTTCCCCCTTGTCCTGTTCAATTTTTCCGGTGAACTCCGGCAACACCCTTAAAGGAGCGTGTGAAACCTGTCGGATTTCCAATCACAAGTAACACGCCGCCCGACTCTGGTATGTTAATGACCTCAATATCGCACACGCGAAATCATCTGCATATTGGGAAGAAGCGCAGAGTGAATAGGGATTTTCCCTATTCGGTTAAAAAGATTTTGTTCGTTGATGAGAGATGAAAGGCGGGAGGAATCTACTCGCGTGAGAGTTTTTAGGTATCCTGGAGCCAGCCTTGAAGGAGCGCAAAACGGACGATGTCAATGCGGCTCGTCATGCCGAGTCGCTTCATCACGTTGGCCTTGTGAGCTTCGACGGTCTTGACGCTGATGTCCAGGCGCGCGGCGATCTCTTTGTTGCTGTGGCCCCAGGCGATGAGGCGCAGGACTTCAGCTTCGCGCTCTGAAAGGTCGCGGCCTCCTTGGGCGGCGACGCGCAAGGAGGCCGTCCGCTCTGTGTAGTTTCCGATGACCTTCCCTGCGACCGCCGGGTCCAGGTATTTGCCGCCCGAGGCGACGGCGCGGATGGCGTGCAGCAGCTCGGCGGGAGGGCTTTGCTTGAGCACGTAGCCGGATGCTCCCGCGCGCAGAAGCTGTTGCAGATAGCCGTAGTCAGTGTGACGCGTGAGGGCCAGGACTTTGATCTGCGGGCAGCAAGCATTCAGTTTCTCCGTCGCCTTCAGCCCGTTGAGATGGGGCATGGAAATATCCATCACGACGATGTCGGGCAGCAGTTCCTGCGCGAGCGCGATGGCTGCCCGCCCGTCGCCCGCTTCGCCCACCACCTCCATATCACTTTGCGAGTTGACGATCAGCCGTAAGCCTTCACGCACCATACCGTGGTCATCGGCGAGGAGAATGCGTAGCTTGCTCATCCCTCCAGGACTCCTTCTTCCGGGAATAAGAGGGGCACGCGCGCAAAGATGGTCGTGCCCTCATTCGGCGCGGATTCGATTTCAAGCGTGCCGCCGACGAGCCCCGCCCGCTCGCGCATGCCGAGCAGGCCGAGCCCCTTTTCAGACTGCTCCTTATCACTTGGGTCGAACCCGACGCCGTTGTCTTCGACGATGAGCATGACGTGATGATCGCGGCGCTCAAGGAGCACGTCCACGCGGCTGGCCCGCGCATGTTTGCAGATGTTATTGAGCGCTTCCTGCGCGATGCGGTAGAGGTTGATTTCGACCTCGGGCGAAGGGCGGTCTTTGTCTATACCCGTCGAGTGATAGTCCGCCGGAATGTCAAAATGCTTTGACCACTCCTGAATGAAGTTGGCCAGCGCCGCCACCAATCCTAGATCGTCGAGCGCGGCGGGCCGCAGTTCCCACGCGAGGAAATCAACGTCCGCGTCGAGACGCACCGCAATCTGTTGCGTCTGCTCAATCTGCCCGCACAGCTCCGTGTAAGGCGCGCACTGCTCTTTCAGGGATTCGAGGTTGAGACGGAGCGCGGTTGATTGCTGCCCGAGGTGGTCGTGGATTTCGCGCGCGATGCGGCGGCGCTCGTCCTCCTGTGTGCGGACGAGTTGCCGCAGCAGTTGCAGCCGCGCCTTTTCGATCTGCCGCCGCTCGGCGTTCTCCACCCGCAACGCCTTGTTGGCTTCAGCCAGTTCACTCGTCCGCTCTTCGACCCTTTGTTCCAACTCTTCTTGCGCGCGGCGCAACTCTTCCTCCGTCCGCTTGCTTTCCGTAAGGTCGCGCGCGATCTTAGCGTAGCCCATCAGCCCGCCGTCGCGCAGAAGCGTCAGCACGCCGCTCACGTAAAAGCGCGAGCCGTCCTTGCGCAGATGCCAGCGCTCGTCATTGGCGATCCCATGTAAGCGCGCCGTCTTCATCTCTGCGAGGTGCGCGCCCTCGGCACGATCTTCGGGCGTGAAGATGATCTCGATAAATTGCCCGACGGCCTCCGCTTCGGTGTAGCCGAACATGCGCTCCGCCCCCGGATTCCAGATTTCGATGCGCCCCTCCATGTCCTGGATGATGATGGAGTAATCCGTGACGCTCTCGATGAGCAGGCGCAAACGCGCTTCGCTCGCCTGTAACAGAGTTTCCGCACGCCTGCGCTCCGTCACGTCGCGCGCGATGGTCGAGACGCCGATGACCTGCCCCGTCCCGTCCTTGACGGGCGACAACACCACCTCAAGGTTCATTTCTCGCCCGTCTTTATTGATCCTGATGGTGTCGTAGCTTTCAACCGCCTCGCTGTGCCTGACCTTATCGGCATTTTTCAGCACTCCTTTCAGGTCTTCGGGAAGCGTCAGCATGGTCAGAGGCTTGCCGATTGCTTCCGCCGCCGCATAGCCGTAGAGCCCTTCCGCCGCTTTGTTCCAACTGGTGATGTTCCCGCCGAAATCAGCCGTGATGACCGCGTCTTCGGACGATTCCACGATTGAGGCCAGCAAGAAACTCTCTTTTTCAGCAAGCTTGCGGTCGGTGATGTCAAGAAACGTCAGGACGACGCCCTCGATGCGGTCTTCCACCGTGCGATACGGCAAAATGTTCATCAGATACCAGCGCCCTTCGTGCGTCTCGACTTCGCGTTGGATGGGTTGCAGGCTGGCGAGGACGTGCTCAGGGTCTGTGAGCAGGAGGTTGGTGGCGTTCAGGTGGGCTGTGATGTCTGAGAGCGGTCTTCCGATATCCGCCGGAATCAGATTGAAAATCTCGCGGGCACGCGGAGTAAAGAGCTTGAGGCGTAGCGCACGGTCGAGGAAGATCGTGCCGATGTCGGTCGAGTTCATCAGGTTGCGAAAATCGTCGTTGGCCTGACTCAGCTCCTCTATCTTGACCTTCAACTCCTGATTGACCGTCGTCAGCTCTTCGTTGACCGATTGCAGCTCTTCCTTAGAGGTCTCCAACTCTTCGGCGGTCGAGCGCAGCTCCTCGTTCATCGCCTGCATCTCTTCATTCGATGCCTTCAGCTCTTCGGTCTGCGTCTCGTACTGTTCGATGGTCGCACGAAGCTGCGCCTTGACCCGCACCAGCTCATCCTCAAGCTGCTGCGCCGCAGGCTCGGCGGCAATGACCATCTCCGCCGCGTCCAAGCCCGCGCTTGCCTTCCCCTCGCCCGCATCGTCGAAGACGACGAGGATGAAGCCACGCGCGTTATCGCCTTCGTTAAAAACCGGGCGCACTTGCAGGTTGACGAGTCGTGTGCCCGCTTCGAGGCGCATAGGGATATTGCGCGCCTCGACGCTCGCACGATTTTTCTTGGCCTGATAGAGCGCCGTTCGCAGTTCCATGCGAATCTCCGGGCGCACCATCTTGAGCAGATTGTGCGAAGGCTCGCCGCCCCCGACCTGCATGTAGCGCCCGGCGCGTTCCGACAGATGCACGATGTCGTACTCTTCGTTGACGACGACGGAGGGCGGCACGTACTGCTCGACGAGTCGCTGGTGGAGGTCTGCGTAGGAGAGGCGCTCCACGGCGCGGGTCTCCTGAAGGCGCTCCTCCTCCTGGCGCGGGTCAGTGACGCGCACGGCGACCGAATGATCGTTGACAGGTATTGGCAGGCGCGTCGGCGTGGCGCGGCTCTGATAGACGTGGGCCTCTTTATCGAGGACGAGGAACAGGTCGGTCGCGCCGTCCACGGATTCAGATGTGCCGAGGAAGAGAAAGCCGCTGCGATTAAGAGCGAAGTGGAAGACCTGTATCACGTGCTGCTGCGCCGTGCGGTTGAGGTAGATCAGGAGGTTACGGCACGAAACCAGATCGAGATGCGAGAAGGGCGGGTCTTTGATCAGGTTGTGATGCGCGAAGAGCACCGTCTCGCGCAACTCTCTGCGCACGCGATAGCCGCCCGTCTCTTTTGTAAAGAAGTGGCGCAGCCGTTCGGGAGAGATGTCCGCCACGTCCGTCTCTGTGTAGAAACCCTCGCGCGCCGTCGTGATGGCCTGCTCGTCAATGTCCGTGGCGAAGACCTGAACACTCGGCGCGCTCGTCAAGGTTTCCGCGAACTCGGCAAGCATCATCGCCATCGTGTAGGCTTCTTCGCCGGTCGCGCACCCGGCCACCCAGACACGCACCTGATCGCCCGCGCCTTTGCCCTCGAAGAGTCGGCGGATAAAGACGCGTTCGAGCGCCTCGAACGCTTCGCTGTCACGGAAAAAATTGGTCACGCTGATGAGCAGGTCTTTGAGGAGCGCCTGCGCTTCCCGCTGGTGCTCGCGCATAAAGCCCGCGTAAGCTTGCAGGTCTGCGAGTTCGTGGACGTTGATGCGACGCTCGATGCGGCGCAGCACGGTCGAGCGTTTGTAGTTCGAGAAGTCGTGCCCGGTGCGGACTCTGAGCTGCGTGAAGATGTGGCGAAGCGCCTGCTCGTCCGTCTCCGGGCGTTCCAGCGTCTCCAGAGGGATGTGTGTTCGTCCGAGACGATCCCGGTAGGCGATGATCTTTCGCGGAATCTCCGCGACCTGGAGCACGTAGTCCACCAGCCCCGTCGCAATCGAATGGCGCGGCATATCCGAGAACTGCGCTTCCCCTGGGTCCTGCACGATGCAGACGCCGCCCATCTCCTTGACTCTTTTCAGGCCCATCGAGCCGTCCGAGCCCGTGCCTGACAGCACCACGCAGACGGCGCGCGAATTCTTCGAGTCGGCGAGCGTGCGGAAGAAGATATCGACGGGCGCTCGCCGCTCCTCTATGCGCCTGACTTCGGAGAGCGCAAGATGCCCGTCGTTCATGGCCATGCTCTTGTTCGGCGGAATCACGTAAATATGATTCGGCTCTATCCGGACGGAGCCGCTCACCTGCATGACGGGCATCTCTGTGGCGACCTGTAAGACCTCCGCCAGGTGGCTCTCGTGTTCGGGCGAGAGATGTAGAATGACGACGTAGGCCATGCCGCTCTCGCGCGGCACGTGCGCGAAGAACTCCTTAAAAGCATTAATGCCCCCGGCCGAAGCGCCTAGACCGACGACCAGAAAGTCATCGCCTGTTTGCCGGTTCGCCTGTTCTGCGCCGCCCCCGTTATTGGTTTCAGAATTGCTGCTCATCTGGGAAGCCTCTAACTTCATGAATGTTAAAATTAAAAGTGGTCGTGACCGGGCTTGAAATTAAAAGCTCACGGCCATACGCCTTATCTTTTTCGCCGCTTACTTTTCAAAAGGGTTCAGTGCCGGTCGGATAGAGAAGTGTAATTCACTTCATATCTAATGTATAGTTGAGCATTATCAGTACGGGTATTTGTCGTCCGGTGTGTTATAAAACAGCTATCATTCCCTACCCCCATTGACTGCCGGTTATTTTCAGTGTCCGCGCAGGGTCTTGATGCAAGGAGGTTCTTTCAAGTGCCAACAAAGGACATCATCGTCATCGGAGCATCGGCGGGCGGCATTGAAGCTCTAAAGGTGATAGCAAGTGGATTGCCGAAAGAGTTCCCTGCCTCCGTCTTCGTCGTGCTACACACCGCGCCAGAGTCGCCGGGTATTCTGGCCGACATACTTGATCGTGCCGGGGTGCTGCCCGCGATCAAGCCCGTGGACAGGGAGCGCATTCAGCCCGGAAGAATCTATGTCGCCCCACCGAATCAGCACCTTATTGTTGAACCCAACCTCGTCCGCCTGACGCGCGGGCCAAAAGAGAACCGCTTTCGCCCAGCCGTTGACCCGCTCTTTCGTTCGGCGGCGCAGGTCTACGGCCCGCGCGTCATTGGCGTGATCCTGACAGGCAATCTGGACGACGGCACGGCGGGTCTCTGGGCTGTCAAGCAGCTCGGCGGCGTCAGCGTAGTGCAAGACCCGCAGGAGGCTGAAGCCCCTTCAATGCCGCGCAGCGCGATGCGACATGCGAGGGTGGATTATTGCCTGCCCCTGTCTGAGATTGCGCCCCTGCTGGTGCGTTTGACGACGACGCCCATCGAAGAGGAAGGAACGTACGAAGTGCCCAAGGATATAGAGATAGAAGTCAGGATCGCCAAGGAAGATACGGCTCTTGATGTCGGCGTGCTCAAGCTCGGTGAGCCGTCCAACTACGCCTGCCCGGAGTGTCACGGCGTGCTTTTGCAGCTGAACGAAGAGAAGCGTATTCGCTTTCGTTGTCATACCGGCCACGCCTATTCGGTCGACAGCCTCCTGGCGGAGATCACCGAAGGGGTCGAGGATTCTCTGTGGAGCGCCATTCGTGCCATCGAAGAGAGCGTGCTCCTGTTGCGCCACATGGCAGAGCACCTGACTGAAGGTGAAAACGGTAATACCGCCGAGAGATTTCTCGCCCAGGCGCAGGAAGCTCAGCGCCGGGCGGATTTGGTAAGACAGTCGGTCATGAAGCAGGAGCAACTGAGTGAAGCCAAGCTAATTGATGTGGGGGAGACGTAAATCGCCATTGTTTAAATCCCTGATGAACGCGCCTCACACGTATATGTGCCGCTTGATTATCTGTCGATGCGCGGGCCAGGTGTTCGAACTCAGGAACTACAGCTTCGCGCAGTAGTGGTAATGTCAGGGCGGACTTGGTATAGTTGGCCCATTCCCCCGTTGCTTCCCTCGTTGCTACTTCTATTTGGTTCCGCCTGATAAGTGTGCCTATGTCCAGCAGGCCTCCGCGAGTAGATCTATCCGACAATAAACCCATCAAAGATTCGCTTGCCGAATTGCAGGGCAGCGAAATGGCTCCCTACTGGCTCTCCGCCATCATTGAATCGGCGGACGATGCCATCATCACCAAGACGCTCGACGGCGTTATCACGAGTTGGAACAAGGGTGCGGAGCACATCTTCGGCTACACGGCAGAGGAAGCAATCGGTCAACCCGTGACTATCCTAATCCCTGAGGATCACCTGGATGAAGAGCCTGCCATCCTGGCGAAGCTCAGGAGTGGGCAGCGCATCAAGCACTACGAGACGCTGCGCGTGCGCAAGGACGGCTCGCTTGTAGACATCTCCCTCACAGTCTCCCCGATTATAGGGCCGGACGGCAGGATCATCGGCGCTTCAAAAATCGCGCGCGATATTTCCGACCGCAAGCGCGCGGAAGAAGCATTGCGCAACCGCGAGGAGGAACTCACAGATTTTATTGAGAACTCGGTCGTCGGTCTGCACTGGGTCGCGGCGGACGGCACTATCCTGTGGGCCAATCAGGCGGAGCTTGATCTACTAGGCTATACGCGCGAGGAGTACGTCGGACACCACATCACGGAGTTCCACGCCGACCCGGAGGTGATCGACGACATCCTCGCGCGGCTCACACGCGACGAGGCGCTGCACAGTTACGAGGCGCGGCTGCGCTGCAAGGACGGCTCCTTCAGGTACGCCCTCATCAGCTCCAACGTGCGCAGGCAAGGCGGAGAGTTTATCCACACGCGCTGCTTTACAAGGGACATTACCGAACGCCGGCTGGCAGAGGAGGCTTTGCGCCAGAGCGAGGAGCGCTTCGCCAAAGCCTTTGAGGCAAGCCCACTCGCCTTCATCATCACCTCGCTGAAGACCGGGCGGCTGCTCGAAGTCAATGAAACTTTTACCCGTCTGTCCGGTTACACGCGCGAGGAAGCGGTCGGTCGCACGACGCTTGAGCTGGGCCTGTGGGACAGAGCATCAGACCGCGAAGAGGAGTTGGCGATGGTCTCGCAGAGCGGGCAGGTGCGCGGTATCGAATACCACTTCCGCATGAAAGACGGCACTGAAATGATCGGGCTGCTGTCCGCCGAGCAGATCGAAATCGGCGGCGAGCCCTGTGCGTTGACGGTCATCGAAGACATAACAGAACGGAAACGGGCGGAAGCCGAGCGCGAGCAGTTGCTGGAACGCGAGCAGTTGCTACGGGCTAAGGCCGAAGAGGCGAGCCGCCTCAAGGACGAGTTCCTTGCCACGGTCTCGCATGAGTTGCGCACGCCCTTAACGGCCATCCTGGGGTGGACACATCTGCTGCGCACTAGACAGTTCGCGGGCCGGAACGCGGCCAACGCCCTGGAAACCATCGAGCGGAATGCCCGGGCGCAGTCTCAACTTATAGACGACCTCCTGGATGTCTCGCGCATCATCACGGGTAAGCTCCGCCTGGATGTGCGTGCGGTCGACCCGAACTCTTTCATCGAGGCGGCTATCGAGGCGGTGAGGCCTGCGGCAGAGGCTAAGGGCATACGCGTGCAGAAGATCATGGACACTGGCATCGTCTCAGTCTCAGGCGATCCCGTCAGGCTCCAACAGGTGGTCTGGAATCTGCTGTCGAACGCCATCAAGTTCACGCCGAAGGGCGGGCGCGTGCAGATCAGGCTAGAGCGCGTGAACTCACACATCGAGATCGCCGTCAGCGACAACGGGGCGGGCATCGAGCCGGAGTTTTTGCCGCACGTCTTCGACCGCTTTCGCCAGGCTGACCAGCGCACCACACGCCAGCACGGCGGGCTGGGATTGGGCCTGGCCATCGTGCGCCACCTCGTCGAACTCCATGGCGGGAGCGTGCGTGCCGAGAGTCCCGGAGAGGGGCAAGGCTCGACCTTCACCGTGCTGCTGCCGGTCGCCCCCGTCTACCAGGGCGCTGGCATGGAGGAGCGCGTGCATCCGGCGGCAAGAGATACGCTGCCCTCTTACGAGTGCCCAGACAGGCTCGATGGGTTAAAGGTACTCGTCGTCGATGACGAGCCCGACACGCGCGAGCTGCTGAAGATCGGACTCGCGCAGTGCGGCGCTGATGTTGAGTTGGCCGGGTCGGTAGGTGAGGCGCTCGAAGCGATAATGAGGGTTGTGCCCGACGTGCTGGTCAGTGACATAGGAATGCCGGGCGAGGACGGCTACGAGCTGATCCGGCGCGTGCGTCAGCTTCCCATTGAGAGCGGCGCGAGATTGCCTGCCATCGCCCTGACAGCGTACGCGCGGACAGAGGATCGTTTGCAGGCGTTGAGGGCTGGCTACCACATGCACGTGCCAAAGCCCGTCGAGCTGGCCGAGCTCGTGGCCATCGTCGCGAGCCTCGTCCGGCGCGGCAGTTGAGACAGTGTGCAGCTTAGCTGCTTGATTATCAAATCTGAGCTACTCGGCCACGCTACTCCTGTCTCAGGCTTCGGCTTCGCTTCAAGCATTACGCCGGGCTATGCACACGCGACGTGGGACGCTATGCGGAGAGCAGTTGATTTTATTCAATACGCGCCGGTTGAGAGCGTATGTGAACAAAAGTCGAGCAAATGAGTCAGGAATTGATACTCAGGCAGAGAAGGTAAAGGCAGGCTAAATGTGGATGCTGAAAGCCAAAAATTGCATAGGCGCGTGCGGATTTGAACCGCAGACCCCTACCGTGTCAAGGTAGTGCTCTACCCCTGAGCTACGCGCCTATAATCGTCAAAAAAATCGCTTCAAAGAGATGCTTTTGTTAGCGAGTCCGTAAGGTAGCAAAGGCGGAGAGGGGGTGTCAAGCAGTCAGGTATTGGTCGCTTCGGCGGCCAATTTGTCCCACTCTTCGTAGAGCGTGCGCAGGCGTACGTCCACCTGTTCGTATTCATTATTCAGTTCAAGCAGGCGGTTGTGGTCGCGCGCAAGGTCTGGACTGGCGAGCTGTTCGGAGAGTGTAGCCAGTTGCTTTTCTGCTTCGCTGATCTCCGCCTCTACCTCTTGGGCATCGCGGACGGGGCGCTGCTTCTTTGAACCTTTCGTCGAAGAGGTTTTTGCTCCGGCACGTGCGCCGCTGCCGCTGCCCTTTTCACGTGCGGGCGCAGATGCCCGCTGCTTCTCTTCACGCGCGGCTGCTGCCTCATTCTTCTGCGCAGTGGCCTTCTCTGTCGCTTTGCTTAAACGCTCCGTCGCCTTCCAGTCATGGTATTCCGTATAGTCGCCGTCGTAGTGCTCTGCGCCGCCTGTGCCGTCCAGTGAGAGAATCTGCGTCGCGACGCGATCAAGAAAGTAACGGTCGTGGCTGATGGTGATGATCGTGCCCTGAAAGGCGTCGAGCGCTTCTTCTAGAGCTTCGCGCGAAGGAATATCTAGATGGTTCGTCGGCTCGTCTAGCACGAGCACGTTGACGCGCGAGTAGATCAGCTTGGCGAGTGCGAGACGGCCCTTTTCGCCGCCGGAGAGATCGCGCACATGCTTGTAAACGTCGTCACCGGTGAAAAGAAACTTGGCGAGAAATGAACGCAGCTCGCCCGCAGTGGCGTTGGGTAAAGCGACGCGCCGCAGCTCCATGATGATCTCGTTGCGGTCGTCCAAATCATCAAGTTGCTGCGCGTAGTAACCGACCTGGACTTTCGTCCCCCAGCGCAAATCGCCTGCGAGCGGTGGAAGCTTGCCGAGCACGGTCTTGACGAAGGTGGTCTTGCCAGAGCCGTTTGGGCCAATGATGCCCAGGCATTCGCCGCGTCTGAGAGTAAAGGTAATCCCTTCGGCCAGAAGTTTATTGGGATAGCCGACCGCCGCTTTCTCGACCGTTAGAACTTGCGTGCCCGCGCGCTCAATCGCTTGCAGGCGGAAATCTCCGGACGATTGATCGACGCGGACGCCTTCGACCCTCTCAAGTTTTTCGAGC
>DATLMN010000315.1:0-16144 GCA_035537255.1 Pyrinomonadaceae bacterium
CCCATCGCTTCCAGCGTCTTGAGCACCATCAGGGCGAGTGTGCCCTGCCAGATGTCAGTCTTTTCGTTCATCTTTTCCGCTCCTATTGGGATGACATAGGAGAGCATGCCATACTTCCTATGGGAAGGCAATACGGAACTGTACGACGCGATGTTCCCTTCTTTTTTGGACAACAAGCGGGCCGTAGATGAAAGCGCGCTTATCAGTCGGCTCAATTGAGCCGACTGATAGCTTCATTACTCTGATCTGTTGTGTGGAATTGCGGGAATAAAGATAGCGAGGTCAGTGCATCTTAAACGGGCCGCCCGGAGGCTCTGGCTCTAAATCAGGCATGCGTGAATCCTGTACGACCTCGTGCATCTCAAGAACATTCGATCTGGAGAATGCTTCTTTGGGCAACGTGCCGGACTGCGCATGCCCCTTGACGAATTCGTCAGAGCGCACCCAGTTGAGAAAGTCCTGGCGCGTTTCCCAGATGGTAAAGACCACGTACGGGTCGCCCTCATTGACGGGGCGCAGCACCTGATTGGAAACAAAGCCCGGCATCTTGTCGACGAGTCCTGCACGCTCACGAAATCTCTGCTCGAAGCGTTCGGCATATTCCTGATTGACATAGATACGATTGGCGACAGTTATCATTGCGTAAGTCTCCCTTTGGCTGACGATACTAACATACGGCAAGCGTTGGCTGCTCAGGCAGCGAGTCACTCGTCGACGGAAGGCTTTGAGCGTAATCGCTTAATGTTTGAGCGGCGCGCTTTCTCTTCGAGCGTGCGATTCTTTGCGCTGCGCGGGACGCGTGTGGGGACGCGCTTGGCGGGGCGGTGGTTCAAACGCGCGACACGCTCGCGCAGCTTTTGCAGGCAGAGTGCCTTATTCCTGTGCTGGCTGCGCTCCTGTTGAGCGGTGACGACCAGACCCGAGGGCAGGTGTGTGAGCCGGACGGCCGATTCAGTCTTGTTGACGTGCTGGCCTCCTGGGCCGCTCGAACGAAAGGTGTCAACCAGGCATTCTCGCAAAAGCTCTTCGTCGGATTTCGGCAGTACGATCATGTTCCCCTCAGGATAGAGACGGCGTTTATCGCCGCTCATCATAAGGGATTATTCTGTTCGAATACAAAAATGAGCGGCGGGTTCATTTTGAATAGAGCCCGCCGCTTATTATGGTTTTAGTTGATCGAATCTCCCCGTCCGTTACTGACTAAAACGAGCGCGATACTCCGCAGAGTTGACGAACCCGTTGGTCACGTTGCGGCTGTCTCCCGTCTGGTTGTAGATGTTTATCCAATCCTGATAGGAAGCATCCGGGTCACGTCGCAGGTATCCGAAGTAGTGCATGACAATCGTCGACTCGACGAGGAATTTATTACTCACCTCGGGACTCTCCGCGATGTCTCTTAAGACCTGCGCTCTGGTGCGTCCTCCGGCCATCTGCTGTTGGAGCGCTGCCACATTTCGCACCGCTCCGTTAACCGTGATCTGCGTTAGCCCGACCATGTTGAAGAGCGTCTGCACATACTGATCGTTGGTCAGCCCATTGTAGGCAGCAAACTCAGGACGACTCATAAAGTCTGCGATGAAGTCCAGCTTGCTCTGTTCCAGCTCCGCTTCAGTCTGAAATCCACTGACTCTCGCTCTATCCAGGACGAACTCGTCATAGCTGGGCTTTCTTCCAAAAGCCACGGAGTAGAACTTGTAGATAAAATATCCACGGTCTTTGAATTCGGGCGAATTATAGATGCCCTGCGAGACTGACAGACGGTCACAATTGGGTTGTATCAGTACGCACTGATTGATCTGCTCAATCCACCCAGTAGAGGCCGGGTCAGGCTCGCGACCGAGGAAATCTATGTAGTGCTGGCGGACGAAGAAGTTCGTGCCGTCTATCGGATTTGATTGGCTTGTGCCGTCGTTATTGTTGTCCGTGATCGTAATGGTTGCCGATGGATTAGTACTAAGGACTGCTCCACCCGAAGGCTTAGACAAGGTGATTTTGAGCGTCTCAGGGCCTTCCGGATAAGTGTCATCGATGATGGGCAGGAAGAGAGTCTTGGAGTTCTCGTTTGCGGCAAAGTGCAGAGTACCGACTAGGGAGACGTAGTCGCAGCGGGAAGTGGCAGCGCCGTTGACGACGTGGCAGTTCTGAAGAAAGGCTGAGGCATCAGAGGTTGTATAGTTGACCGAGGCGGCAGAGGAGAGATCGCCTGAGCGGTTGACTATGATGGCGATGCTGCCCGCGCCTTCCGCCAGACTGTAGCTGGCCGCGCCGAAGAAGATGCCTTCAAACAAATTGCCCGTAAAGTTAGCAATCTGATTGCCGCTCGGATTCGTGAACGTCGCGCTCTGTGGAGTGAAGGTCAATCCCGCCTTGGCCGGAGTCACCGTGTAAGTGGCCTCCGATGCTACATTCCTGAAAGTATAATTGCCGCCGGGGTCTGTCTGAGTAATGATCGTTTCCGACCCACCTGTGCGGCTCAACGTGACGAGCACCGCGCCGAGCGGGTTTCCGCTTACGTCTTTGACCTGCCCCGTGATCGAGTAAGGATGAGTCGTGCCGACGAAAGTACGCACGACCCTGTTCGAGGACAGGTTGTTGAAAATTACGCCCGAAGGGTTAAAGAAATATCCTGCCTTGGAGGGCGTGACAGTATAGTTGCCTCCGGCGAAGAGTCCAGGGATTGAGTAGTTGCCGTTTGCATCGACGGGCACGACGGCCTGCATAGAGCCGCTCAAACTAACCTGCGCGCCCTGTAAACCGGCCCCCGTCCCGTCTATCACTTGACCGCTCAGTGTGTAAAACGCAGTCGCGCCGGTGAAGTTGAAAGTGCCAGTGATCGGCGTGTAGCCCTGTGAGCTGACGGCGCGAATGAGAGAAGGGTTAAAAGTGTAGCCCGTCTTTGAAGCCACGAGCGTATCGCCGGCGACGGAGTTGTTAAATGAATAATTGCCGTTCGCGTCCGTCTGGGAAGTGGCGACTGCTCCGTCGGGCGCGCCGCTGACCGTGATTGTAACTTCGCTCAGACCATTACCGTTGATGTCCGTCACACGTCCGTTGAGCGGATAATCGGGCAGTTGTACTGCGCTGGCGGCCACAGAATTTCCTGAAAGCAGACAGGCCGTCAAACCCATCAAGGCCGTCAGCGCGAAAAGAAAAAACCGTCCGGTAAATAAAGTTTTCGAGTGCCTGCGAGGCATAAATCTCCCCTTAACTTAAAGGTCAAAGTCGGCGAAACAGTCTTGTACGGTTGTTCGGGAAACCGGCTGACGATCAATTGGCTTGGGAGTTGATGTGGGTCGGGGGATTCAACTCGATTAAGAGACCGTAGAGGCTTAGAACCCCCGGTCAATAAAGCGTTCGTGCGGCCAACCGTTGATAGATGCTGAAATCCTCTTTTAAGTTGTAGACTGAGAGCCTTTTCAGACCACTTTTTCCATCAAATACAGGGTACATAAATAGTGCAACTCAGGCGTCAGGATAAATAGATGATCCTGCACGCCTGAGCCGCTTTTTTTCGAGGACTTCTGATGCCTTCGAGGAAGCTTCAGTCAAACTGCTTTTTGAACTCCTCGAACTCTTGCCGCATGCTCTTGAATTCCGCGCGCAGGGCTTCCACTTCCTGCTCCAACGCTGAGAGCCTGTCACGCTTTGTCTGGTTGATTGCCGGGTCGGAATCCGTGCCGTCCGTCTGGTATTCAAGACTGACTTCCCCGGCCAGCAGGTGCGCGTAGCGAGCCTCTTTCTGGCCGGGCTGACGCGGTAATTTGAGGATCAAGGCGTCTGGTTCTTTGGCTTCCAAAGCGCTGAGCGTCTCTTCGACTTCGCCGAGCCCAGAGAAATCATAGAGCCTTTCCGTTCGGCCACGTAACTCTCCTGAGGTCTGCGGGCCTCTGAGCATCAGCACGCACATGACGGCCAGCTCCCGCGCGTCGAGCCCGTAGATTTCGCCCATCATGTGCTTGTATTTCGCCACGCGGCTCGTGCTGCCATAAAAAACATAAACCAGATTTTTTCCGCGCAGGCTTTCAAGCGCCTGCGAGACAATGGTCTCGTCCAGCGCGGTGACGGGGTTGCGGTTGTTCTTCTGATTGCACGCCTGCACGAGCGCGTTGAGCGTTAAGGGATAGTATTCCGGCGTCGTTACCTGCTTTTCAACCAGAGAGCCCAGCACACGCACCTCTACGTCATTTAAAATCACTTGCATGATCTTTGTTTCCCAATCCTTTGATCTTTATCCTGAAAACTTTGCGAGAGCCATTCTAGCAGCAAGTCCATGCAAATGACCTTGTGAGGCAGGCGCAAATATTAGGCAGGCGCAAAGTGTAGGACGACGGCTTGACGAATAACGAGCCGCCCGGATGAAGCGTTGAAGAGTAGTTTTATCTTTGAGAAGCCGGATGATTTCGGTTGCGCCTCTTCCGATGCCTTATTTGCCTTCGAGCAGTTGTCCGGCGGTCTCTAACAGGTTCGCTATATCCGAAGGCTTGACCAGATAGGCTTGCGCTCCGGCGTTCATAGCCTGCTCGCGATCCGAATCGTAACCCGCGCCGGAGTAGAACATAATCGGAGTCGTCGAATCATGCTCGCGAATCTCCAGGCAAAGCTCGACGCCGGAAGCTCCCGGCAGCCAGTTGTCGAGAATATAGAGATCGAAATTATCGGCTTTGATCTTTTCTCTGGCTTCAGCCGCAGTGCCGGCGCTCGTCACTTCACAATTTATCAGGCCGAGTAAGCTGCTGAGCATCGAGCAGGTATCCGCATCATCTTCTACGCAGAGGACGCGCTTCTGGTGAGGATTCATTTGTCGGTCATAACCTCTATTCGTCTGGTAATAGGAGGCTCACAAGCGACGCTTACTTATCGACAGTCACAAGCCTACGATATGAGCGTCGGACATGCAATGTAAATAGATCGCATGGCGAAACTGTAAAGAATAAGCATCAGTTTAATGGCGGGCGCGTGTGAGAATAGACGGCCCTGTAATTTCAAGAGCCGTCTATGCTGAGCCGCTCATCAATTTCGTTGCGACCTTTTCCAGAAAACCTATGGGGTATTGCTTCTCTTCCGGCTTGCCGTAAGGACACCCCAGGGGGAAAGTCCAGCGGTGGTTGACGCAGAAGGTGCAAGGCCCGTCCGTGCGACACAGGAATCCTTCATGGCCGTCCTTCGGCGGCGTATAGGAAAGCTCGCCCTTATTAAACATCTCTTCGAGCAAGTCCGCCATCATCTGGTGCGGGTCGTAGTAACAGGCCATCAACTGCTTATAGGCAGAGGCGTACTTCGTCTTGATCTCTGCGAGCACCGCCGCCTTGTCCGCCTCGTTCTTGATACCGAAAGCGGCGTATCCGCCCTGCGGCTTGACGAAATCCATGCGCGGGTCCGTGTTAAGAAACTTGTAAGCGGCGGGTTGCGACGACTCGAATTTCTTCAGGTCGTCGGAACTCATGCGGAATTGCGGAAGGAAGTTGGCGCTGAAAGAGAAATGCGGCGTGACCACCAAGCGAGTCGAGAGGCTGTAGCTGAGCCCGTCGATCTTCGTCTTAAATTCCAAGCGGCATTCGTTCTGCGTCATCATACGCAACAGCGTATACGGCCCGTCGACAGGGTAATTCGGAATCGCCGGTTGCGCATGAATCACGTGCCCGTATGCCTTGCGGAACATATTCCATGAAGCTTGTCCGACGAGAAACAGGACGGCGGGGCGCGTCTGTACCATCTGCTTCATGGCCCAGGCGTTTTTCTGTACGCAGTTGTTGATGACGGTGTTGACGCTCTGGCTCGTGCCGCCCAGCCACTGCGGCCCCCAGTGCGGCGAGGCGCACGCCACCATGTCCAGTTGGCCCACGTCTTCTCCGACCTTAAGGCGCGCATCCTTGTGCCCCTTCTTGACGAGAAATTTCTCGAAGCTCTGAAGCACTGGGACGATCTGCATGTAGTAGGTCTGCTGCTGGCCGTAAATGTCCGTCTTCTGCCCGGCGGGCACGTTCAAGCGCGCGGCCAACAGGTCGCCCTTCTTAAATTTGCTCCCGGCATTGATGGGCACAATGTAGCGCGGCTCGCCGAGTTTGCCAGGCAGGTGTATGGCCGTGGGCTCAGCGTCGCCGTCGTACTTCACGCGTATATCAAAGCTCGGATCGTCAGACTTGCGTGAATAATCGACCATCACGCCCGGCTTCTTGGCCTTGATCTGGCCTTCGGGCAGCATGTATTTCTCCACAAACTTCAGATCGAAATGCTCCTGATAGACAGACCTGTAGCGATAATAGTAGGCGTATTTAGTCCAGGAATCTGTGCCGTGGTCGCTGGAAAAACTAGGGTAGCACCAGGATGCGCCAACCGTGCCGGGGGCGAACGCCGTCATGTTCGGATTGATGCCGATGGTCATAATCGGAGCCTTGCGGCATCCGTCCATCACCTCTGCGTCCGGGAAGGCGGGCGGGCGCGTCGTTCCCTGCACCCAGACGAACGAGACTGGATTGCCTTCAGGGTCTTTCTCCTTCGGCGTATTGGAATCGAAGTCCCAGCAGGGATATGGCCCATAGGGTTGCTGCGCAGAATTCTCCGGCCAGAAAAATTCGCACGTCCCGCACGGGCGGACGTTATAAACCAGCTCGATTTCCAGAGGGTCTTTCGGAGGCTTGGGCTTGGGCTGCCGAGGCGGATCGTATGGCATCGTTTCTCTCCTATTTACCGGAAGGCTTCTTTTTGGAAGTCACATTTTTAGAAGCCGCCTGTTTGGAAGGCGCGTTGGCGCTCGCGGACTGTGGCGTTTTGATTTTGAAGATGATCTTTTTCAAGACCTGTCCAAGCTGCGGTTCGCCCAGATGCTGCGGATTGTCGTCGAAGATCAATTCCTGATCGACCCGCACCTTGACGCTCTGACCGCCCGGCGCAGTCATGGCGGTCGTCTGCTGCAACGGGATCAGTCTGTTGGTCACACGGTTAGCCACACCCGGAAACTGAAGCCGAACAGCACCCTGCGCGGCCTGCCTGCCTGGCCCGCTGACCTTCGCTGTCAGAATGTGTTTGAAGTCCGGCGGCTTCGAGAGGACGTGTGCCAGATACGTCGTCTCAGGAGTTTGAAAGCAATAGTAGGTCAATTCCTTGAGCGTGGTCGGCGTGGCGATGCTGCTGTAGAGAATCGAGCGCGTGACTTTGACTGTAACGTTGGGAATCAAAAGCTGATTGGGGTTGAGATTCCATTGCCGGTCGAAAGGCCATCCGCGATAGAGATTGCCCGTGAATGATTGCAGCCGATTGGGCGCATCGGGCGCGAGCGTCGGCAACTCTATCTGATCGCTGACGAGCACGTACTCTAATGTGCCGGTCTGTTTTTTATCCTTGAGATAGATCGGCGCAGCATTTTTGCCGTCGCTGGTCAAGAGGCTGATCTCCATAAAAAGCTGCGCCTGATGCGGAGGCATAAACATGGGGATGTGCGCGAGCAGCAAAGACTGTGCGCCTAACAGGTAAAACCCATGATTGGCTTTGGGGGCGGCGGTTGTTGCCATTCTCTTCGGCTCTCCCTTGGATTCGCTGCGGCTCACTGAATGACTACAAAAGAGAAATTACCGTTGCGCACGGACGTGTAAGACTGGTCGCCGACGGCATTAAAGAGGATGACGACGAACCCCGTGGGGCTGACTTCACCGTAGTTGGCGGCGATCATCGGCGCATCCAGCGAGCGGCAGGCGCTCACCAGCACGGTGTAAGGCCCTTTGATCGGCTGATCGAACGTGATCAATATCTGCCCGACGGGCGGCGGCCCCGGCACGCCCGGCCAGTCAATCGGTCGCACGCTCCAGTTCCCTGTGCCGGAGGCGTGAGCGTAGCTTGTCGCCAGATCAAAAGCGATCATCCCGTGATGAGTAATCTGGGGCGCGGCGGAGGCCGTAGCGCTTTTGGCGGGCGCTTTGGCCGCTGCGGTGGCTGCTGCTTTTTTCGTTGATGCAGGGGCTTTTTTGGTAGCCATGAAATATCTGTCTCCAATTATTCAAAGAATACGTCGCCCGGATAACTATGCTGCAAGGGCGGCACAAAGAAGTAGCAGCCTTCAATCGGAGTGATGATCTCGCCGACCGGATTCATCAGACCATCCGTGCTGCGGCGGAAATCAGGATTGATGAGCCAGATGTTATTGATAAACTCGAACCCCGTCTGCTGAATATTGTTCTGGAAGCAGATGAAGTGTATGCCGTAATCGACCTGGCCCGTCTCCGGATTAAGCTCCGAGTAGGCGACGCCGCGCCGCTTGAGTCGAATCTCCTGCGTGTTGAAGACCTGCGAGTGACCCACTTTCGCCGGTGGGAATGGGCCCATAAAGGGAGCGACCTGTCCGCCGCGCGCCTTGAGCGCGTGCGCCTCGTTGAAAGAGAGATTGATCTCCGTGTGATCCGGCTCGTCCTCTAGCTCTTTGTGCGATGCGCGGCTAATCGCCTTGCCCGTGTGCGGATTGCGACCGATGGCGCGGCGTCGCGCTTCCTCGCCCTTATATTTTTTGCCGTAAAAATCCGTGATCTCAAACTCATCAGAGAACCACTTGTCCAGATTCTCCTGATACTTCCTGTAAGCCATATAAGTGCCGCCGTCGTATCGCGGGTCGTCGCGGACTTCCGCAGGCTGCCCGGGATAGACTGCGCTCGGAGTCGGCAGATAGATTTTGCTGCGATACAGGAGCGGGTCACGTCTTAACATCTCCTGTAGGTCGCTCGTGCCGTCAAAGAAGCCTATGTGCGCGCGACCGTCGCCGCGCGAGATGGCCTGCTGAATCCCGACCAGCTCAAGGCCGTTCGGGTCGATGACCGCTTTGCGTATGGCGTCTACGAAATCAATCGCCAGATAAAGGTTCTCGCATTCGATTTGCAGCACGATGTCCGCTTCGCCGGCGGCGAGCCACTGATTATAAGCCTCCTGCACGGCCTGATCCGTCGGCGTCTTGCCACCACTTTGCTCTGTGAGGACGGCCTTGATCCAGTCGGAGTCTCCGGCGGCGGCCATCGTCCGCAGGTACATGGGGACGAAGCGATCTTTCATCCCGAAGCGGGTGGGGACGCGCGGCTTAAAGACTCCGCCGGGAGGAAAGTTCGGAATCGGCTCTTCGTTCGCTCTTTCAGGAGAGCCTATGGGCCCAAGGAAAAAGCGGAGGCCGAATCCGACCAGAAGATTTAAGTGAAGGTCTGCGACGACGAACTGAGGTCTGCGCGTTCCGTCCGGCAGGTGGACGTGAGAGAAGGTTCTCAAGGGATCCATCTTCTCGTCCTGCACGGCCTGAATGGCCTGCAAGACCGCGATCATCTTTTTCCTGTCGTCGAAGGGCGCGTTGAGCTTGACGAGAAACAGAAAGTCGGCGGGATTATCGTCCACGCCCGGCCTTGGGTTGTGCATAAAATTCTTTACTCCATGTGTGGATTTAAAGCGTTCTCAAGTAGCAGATCAGGATTCATCCGCCAGCGGGAATCTAAGATTAAAGCTCTGCCCGCCCTTGACCGTGATGCCTGGATAATGAGCCGTCAGCGAAGGCTCGATTGCCACAGAGGCAGAGGGTTTCAACATGACAAGGTCTGCGAGCTTCGCCAGATTCGAGATGTGGCCCTTGAGCGATGCCGCTTCGCTTGTCCAGTGCTCCCAGTAAATAACCCAGTTCGCATTGACGCAGACGATAGCTCCCTCCAAACCCTTTGGCCTGTGCTCGCGCACATTATTCAGGAAAGTGAAGAGCGAGGAAGAAAACTGCGCCGACGAAACATTTGCTTTACGCGTGCCGACGAAGACCTGCGTGAAGCCCGTCTGCCAGTCGACCGCATCGGTGAACAAAAAATAGGGAGTATCGAAGGCAAGCTGGTTGGGCAGCGGAACGGGAAAGCCGCTCTTGCTGATCGACAGGTCGAAAACGGTTGAGTGCAATCTGGAATAGGCGCGCCCCGCGACGATCAGCGCCGTGTCCGTGTAAGCTTGCTGTGTTTCGTAAAAGACGAGCGCGATCTCATCCGGCACGCCCGCAGGTTTTTCAGTCGGCGGCACGGCGGGCAGGTAAGCCGTCAAACCGTACAGGCGTTGGAGCTGCACCGTGACGGGCATAAAGATGCTGCCGAGCGCCGTCAGAAAATCCGGCACGGCGAGGCTAGAGAGTCTGTATCCTCGCCAGACCCGGACGGCATCGGGCGGAGACGCATTAGCCGAGGCAGCAGACTTTTTAGTGACCGCCGACGTTTTCTTCGCGGCAGATTTTTTAGCGCCTTTGCCTACGGCAGACTTTTTAGCTGCGCCCTTTTTGGCAGACGCTTTTGCCGGAGCACTGCGCGCGGCAGATTTTTTGGCTCTGTGTACCATTAGTCCTCCCGTAAGCAGAAGCCTTTTAGACTTCACGGCGAGACCGTCCACGTAGCTCTTCTACGAACGGCGATTGCTGTTCGTGATGAAGAGTCGCTTTCCCTTAGCGCTTTGCCACTCTTCGTCACGAACGGCATCAAAAATAAGTTTGAGAGGTACTTCGTTTACTGGACGAGTAGAAAACTCTCTTTTCCGGCCGTCAGCGGAACGATATGCGTCGCGTTCGGCTTGGTGTTCAAGCTGGCGACGGTCGTCCATCCCATGCAGTCGCTGTGAAAGCGATTGAGCGTCATCTTCCCGCCCTTCTTCATGTAGGTCACGAAGTACGGATCATTACCGCTGCCCAAAGTGAGCGGCTCGACGTTGTTGAGCGACTGCGCATCCGTGAGAGCATCGTTCATATTGGTGGCGACCTCCGTCGTCCCGTTCGGCAGATAATCAAGAATGTGATCGATGTTCACGTTGGGTTTGTCCGTATTGGTTTTTAGAAAGAAGTTCTCGCCGCCGAACTGGAAGAAAGCGAAGCGCGTCCAACCCGGAGCCCACTTATGCGCCCAGGTGGGCGTCATCAAAAGCGGCGGCACACCGGGGGGCGAAGTCGCCGTCACGGACAGACTGTAGGTCGCCACGTAGCCGTTATCGAAGTTGTACCCGAGAAAGATCACGTTGCCAAAGAGGGTGAACGTCTTGACGGTCGCGAACCCCTGCGTCAGGCTCGGCTCATGGTTGCGGAAAAACTCGTAAGAGCCTGCGGAAGTGCCGAGACTGTCGCTGATAGAGAACAGTTTGAAGACGCCTTTCTTGGCCGTGTAGCAGGCCACGTAGGGCTCGTTGCCGTTGGTAAAAGGGATGATGATGTCCCACCCCTTACCGACTTGAGCTTTAGCCGCAACAGCCTTGAGCCACGGCGCGCTGCCCGTGAACTCGTAGTAATAGAGCTGGTCCCCCGTAGGGTTGTAGCCGATCAGGTAGGTCTTGCCCTTGACGTTGACCGTGGTCAGACTGGCGTAGCTTTTGAGCGCCGCAGGCTTGGCGACCTCTTTGACGGTCAGGGTGTTCCACTCATCAGTCTGCTGTACAGAGTAAATTTCGGAGTTTCCGCCTGTAGTCGTTGCCATCTTGAATCCGCTCCTCTCATCGAACTCTATTTGCTCATGCCGGCGATGATCCCCCAGGTGGTGAGGGCTCCCATCACTGTCGTCCAGTAGCCGAACTTCTTGTAATAGTACTCGGCGCACTGATCCTGCGTTTTTGAGTCCAGCTTGCCGTTGATCGTCGGGTCGGAGAGATTTCGGACACAGGCCCACTTCGGGGGCGACTTCATTTCACTGCACACCAGCCCGAGGACGGCGTCGTCCATCTCGACGGCCATCCCGACCTTATCCAGATTGTTGACGCTGGTCCCGAACTCGAAAAAGTCCGTGGTCAAGATCGGATGAAATTCAGGGATGCCGTCAACTCCGTCGAAGTGGATTTTCGTCGGATAGGTCAGAGGCGAGCAGCCGCATTTGGAGTTGGGCGGCGTCCCCTTCGGCACGGTCTTGCCCGTCAGGTGATCCGCGTATTTATGCATCAGCTTCTCTGCCTGCGGGATGTATTTCTTCGGGATCGTCCAGTTCGACTTGAAGGTCTTGTTGTTAAAGGGCGACTTGAGGAAATCCTTCTCGCAGTGAAACCTCGCGGCGCGTGAGACAGACACGTCTCCCAGACTCATGCTGCAATAGACGCCGCCGCTCGTCCCCGTCGTCAGGAAGACTTTGGGGCGCGAGTCTTCGATCATCTGCGTGAACATGTCCTTGATCGGCAGAGAGTAAGTTCCGTTCGGCATCTTCTTGGCGTCCGGGTGCATGTGCAGCTCGGTCTTATAGACCAGCACCTTGATCTTGTTGATCTCGATGACGAAATAGCTGCCCAGCCGCTTGCTGAAGTTCGATGGGCCGTTTTTCCCTACCAGCGGGCGGAAGTGTTTCTCGTAATTCTTTGTATAGGGATACCAGCTCGTGCGGTCGTGACCCGGTGTGAGCACATCTGCCATCGCCTGTGCTTCGGCCGTCGTATCCATCATGGCGATGACATCCACTTTTGGGAGCGAATCCTCCGGCTTCGGAGCCGGATCAATCGGCTTGGGAACGGGTGCCAGCCCCTTCGGGAACGGAATATTCTTGACCGTCGATCCTTCCTTCGGCGCAACCTCAGCCGCAGCCAACGCCGTGTTCTGCGCTTCCTTGCCGTGTTTGAGCCTGAGGGCCATCTTCGAGCGACGCTCTAGCTCGGCCGGAGAATGGGTGTTGAATTGGGCCATATTTTAGTCTCCTGACTTTGAGGGTTACCTTTTAGCTACCTGTATTTAGATTGAGAGCGCGTCCCCACAGTCAGGGGCGCACCCTAGAGCCTTCAGGACTCGTTCAGAAGTTGGCGCACCTGGCTAGTGTCATAGCGCACTGCCGGCATCAAACCAACTATCGTCCGAGCCCGTGCTCGATCAGCTTTAACAAAGAATCTAATTCCGCTTGATGCGACTGCAACTTGAGATTCCGTAGGAAGGAAAGCTTCCGGGACGGAGCGCTCAGTGATCGTATTTGATTGGCAAAAGTCTTAGTAAAGTAAGGAATAAGACCAAATACCAATAATTCTTGCAAGGTGAAACGCCGAGACTTTACCACATGGCCGCATTGATCACAATAAAGTTTTTCGGCAAAGAGTTTCGGTCGCCGTTTCCCTTTCTCTCAGACCGGAAAGGGACGTTTAGTGACTTGTTATGCGCAGACCCGTTGTGCCGTGTAATGCGTTTATGACGATTCCTGAACGGGCTTAAAGCGGATTACTCTTCCTCTCCGACAGGCTCCATATTTGTCGTCGCAAGATGGCCCATCAGATTATCAGTATTGAGGAACAGATAGAGCGGCTTCTCGTTCAGCAGAATTCCCACGATGTCACGGAAGCGGCTGATCGCGTAGGAGAGCGACGGCCCGCCGCCGAAAGTCGAATTCGGTGGAAGCGCTCCTCCGTCTTTGGCGAAGACCATTCGCCCGACAAGCTTGCCTCTCTTATAACAATAGATCGTCGCTTCGTAGGTCTGGTTGGTGTAATAGAAAATTTTATACGAATCGAAAACCTTGCTGAGCGTGGGCATCTTTGCTGGTCTCCTTATTCTTTATTGAAGGGGAAAACTGAATACCTCTTGCGGGCTCATTTTATAGACCACAAGTGAGGGCTGAGTAAAGCTTTTTAATGTTGGTAGTATCTTAGTTTTACATCTCAGCGTAAACTCTGCGCCTCGGCGGTGAATGGTTTTCAATAATACTCACCGCCGAGACGCAGAGCAGGCGCAGAGTATATATCTCATCAGATGAGACTACTTAAGGCCGTGGCGTGTGTTGAGCGTTGGAGGATATTTACGCCGCGCTCTGGCGTCCGGCGACGTTGGCGATGATGGTGATTAGCTCTTGCGGCTCGACGGGCTTGGCGATGTGCATCTGAAATCCGGCGGAGAGAATGTGTATGCGATCTTCTGTGCTGGCATAGGCCGTCAAAGCGACGGCTGGGATTTTCCCGGAGAGGTCGTCCAGTTGCCGCACCTTTTTTAATAAAGAGTAACCGTCCTCTTCCGGCATGCCGATGTCTGTGATGAGCAGGTCAGGCTTCCACGTTTGAAGCGTTGTGAGCGCTTCGGCGGCAGAGCCGCAGCCCGTAACTTCCGCTCCGCATTGTTCGAGCACGGTCGCGATCAAATCGCGCGTATCGGCCTCGTCATCGACTAACAGAATGCGCAGGCCGTTGAGCACGGGCGAAATCTGAAACGACGACTGCTCCTCGTTGATGATGATTGACGGGAGACCGTCTTCATCATCCGCTTTGCGGCGGCTGGTCTTGAGCGGCAGCAGGACGGTAAACGTCGCGCCCTGATTTATTCCGTCGCTGTGAACCTTGATCCTTCCGCCGTGCAGCTCTACCAGGTGACGCACGATGGCAAGCCCAAGCCCAAGGCCGCCATGCTTTCTGGTGGTGCTGCCGTCTGCCTGTCGAAAGCGGTCAAAGATGAAAGGAAGAAAACGCGGGTCGATGCCCTGCCCAGTATCGCGGACGGTGATCTGCGCGTGCGCGTCACCGTCGCGCTCAAGTCTGATCTCGACTCGCCCGTCCTGCGGCGTGAACTTGACGGCGTTGGAGAAGAGATTCCAGAAGACCTGTTGCAGGCGATCAGCATCACCCGAAATATGGCTGGCCGCGCGGTCAAGCACCACGTCGAATTTGATAGCCTTGGCTTCCGCCGCAGGGCGCATGGATTCGATGGCCGCCTCTATGATCTGGACAAGCTCTACGGGGTGAACCTCAAGACGCAGCTTGCCTGTAATAATGCGCGAGACATCCAGCAGATCATCTATCAACTGCGATTGAGAGCGCGCATTGCGCTCTATGGTTTCGAGCGCGCGTCCCAGATGCTCCTGATTAAATTTGTTCGTCCTCAGCAGATGACTCCATCCCAGAATTGCCGTCAGCGGTGTGCGCAGTTCATGCGAGAGCGTGGCGAGGAATTCGTCCTTGGTGCGGTTGGCGGCTTCGGCCTCTGCGCGCGCGGCCTGTTCACGAATCAGCATGCGCGCGCGCTCTTCTTCTGCCTGTTTGCGTTCGGCGACCTCCTGTTGCAGCTCTGCGGCATGGCGCTGCGCCTCCGAGTACAACCTTGCATTCTCGTACGCGACAGCGACCTGCGTGGAGAGCGTGACGGCCAGACGCTCGTCCGCTTCGCTGAACTCGTCGCCTCCGATTTTGTCCGTCAGATAGAGCCAGCCGTAAACCTGCGCCGAAGAGAAGATCGGAGCGCCGAGGAATGATCGCGCATCAGTGTCATTCAGTGCGGGCAGTTTGATGGTTTGCAGAAGCGGATCAAACTCGCTCAAGCGCAGGGGGCGTCGCCCTTCGAGCATGGAGATAAAGGCGCTTTCATTCACGAGCGGCGCGCCGCCATTGCCCGCTCCGTTCGTCGATTTAAGATCGCTGCGGAAGAAATAGCGCAGCGTCGACTCGTCCGTATTGAGGACTCCGACCCCCGCATGCTCCGCGCCGATGATGTCGCGCGCAGCATGGCAAAATTTTTCCAACACACGCGCCGGATCATGCTCGGCGGCAAGCTGTTGGCCCAGCTCTATGAGCATCCCCAGCCGTTGAAGATTGGCGTATTCCAGCTCAAGATTTTTTTCGTGCAGCAGCTCCGCCTGTCGCTTGATCTCCTCTGTCTTTTTGAACAACTCGACGAAAACCGCAACCTTCGAGCGCAGGATGTCCGGCTCGACGGGCTTCAGAATATAGTCGACCGCGCCCAGGGAATAGCCGCGCGCAATATGACGATTGCCCATGCTGTCGGCCGTCAGGAAGATGATCGGAATGTCGCGCGATTTTTCGCGCCCGCGAATCAGCGCGGCGGTTTCAAGGCCATCGATGCCCGGCATGTAAACGTCCAGGAGGATGACGGCGACATCCATGTTGAGCAGATAGCGCAGGGCCTCGTCGCCGGAGGTCGCCTGGACCAGATTTCTGTCCGGGCCTTGCAGAATGGTCTCAAGCGCCAGCAAGTTGGTCGGATTGTCATCCACCATCAGGATATTGATTTTTTCCGTCTCATCTAACATGCAACAACCTCTGGCTCGGATGACAAAGCTCGTTCAAAAAAGGTGCGATCTCCGCAAGCGTTAAGACCCTGTCCACTTCTGTGGCGGCGATGGCGGCCTCCGGCATGGTGCGCGATTCGGCGCTCTGCGGGTCTTGCACGAGGGCCAATCCGCCAAGGGCTTTGATTCTCGCCAGCCCGCTCGCGCCG
>DATLMN010000316.1:0-9179 GCA_035537255.1 Pyrinomonadaceae bacterium
TACAACATCATGGATAAGGTCGAGTACAATGCGCGCGGCAATCGCCTGACGATGGTCAAGCGTCCCGAAGACTCGCTCGACGCGGACTTGATCGAAGCGCTCGACAAAGACGACGACAACAACAATCATCGCAAGCAGCACTGACCGATTCGAGACGCAAAGCTTCCGCGCCGCATGGCGCTGGTGGCTTGGGCCTGCGGCGCTCTCCGTCACCCTCGCACTCATCTTCCGTGACCCGTTTATCGGCGACTGGGACGCGCTCGATTACACTGTGCTTTCGATCAACGGCCAGCCGTCCTCGATGGCGCTGGGGCGCTCCCTCTTTATCTTTTTCAATCACGCGTTGTGGCGCGCCGCCCATGCGCTCTTCCAGCTTCCCGCTGAAAACGCCTATCTGCTTTTCAAGTACGCCGTCATCATGGAGTGTCCGCTCGCTGTCATCGCGTGCTGGACGCTGGCGCGAGATTTGACGCGCTCGCTTCAAGCGGCGGCCATCGCGGCGCTGCTGGTCGCCACCTCGCCTGCCTACGTCATTTACAGCGGTCAGGTGATGACGGAGATTCCATCGCTCCTGCTCACGGCGCTGGCGCTGATTCTGCACCTGCGCGGACTTCGCACGGGGCGTGTGTGGATGATGCTTATGGGAGCAGCACTGCTCGGCCTCGGCGTGAACGTGCGCGAGCCCGTGGCGTTTTATGCCCCGTGGCTGTTGATCGCGCCGTTCGTTTGTGGGCCAAAGACGGAGCAGCAGAGAAACATTTTTTTTCTGATCGTCGCGCCGTGCCTGGTCTTTTTAGTATGTGCGTTTGGCCCATTCATTCTGTGGTTCTGGACAAACGCTTACGGCTTTCGTGAGTCTTGGTATGGCTGGCGCGAGTCTATGTTGATGGAATCCTCCCGTCATCCCGTCAGGGCGGCCAACGTTCTTCCCTTCCTGTTATATTTCTTCTTAGCCGCGCCGCACGTCTTTCTCTCTCTGCCGTTCGCATTTCTGAAGGAATGGCGCGAGCGCCGCATCTTCTCCTGTTTGCTGATGATGGGAGCGCTTGGGTTGTGGGCCAATGTTCTGCTTATCTTTAACTACAGCACTGTGGTCAACTGGCGTTATTTTTTGACGGGGCTGCCGGCGCTCGCTCCACTGGCGGGCGCGTGGCTGCTGGGCTGGCGCAGAGAGAAGCTTAGTCATGATACGCGGCGCGCTTTTATGCAGATCGTGGTGACGCTTATGCTCTCGACCGTGGGGCTTGGCATTTACGCGCAGGTCATGAGCCGCGAGTTTGCGGAGATGCGCAGGCTCACCAGGGATTACAGCGCGCGACTCGCGCTTGTGCCTTCAGATGCGGTCTTGATCGCGGGCGGGCAGACCGTGACCGTCACCTATTATCGCGGCATCGGAATGGGTCGTTGGGAAGTGATAGGGACGGGCGGCGGTTGGCCCGGGCCCGCGCTCGTGCCCACAATCGAAAGATATTTGCAGCAGGGCCGTCGCGTCTTTTTAGACCGCGACGCGCGCTGGTGGTCAGTGTGCGGCTGGCCGCTCGAAGAGACGCGCGCCATCAGCACGCTCGAATCACACTTCCGTTTCCGCCGCGTCTCCGAGACTATCTTCGAGATCAGACCAATGAACGATGTGACGGCCAACGACCAACCAGACCTGCAAAGTCTGCTGCCGGAGAACAGACCCGTCGATACAAAGAAATGCACAAGAGCAAGGAGATGGATAAGGGATGAAAAGTAGGGATGAGGGATGAATAAGAAAACCATTCAAGGTGAATCAGCATTCCTTTCATCCCTCATCCCTCCGCCCTCATCCCTTGTCTTAGATTATGCCTTACGAAATATTTCTTGCGCTTCGTTATCTGTATTCGCGTCGGCGTAGAGCGCTGGCGCGTGTCACGGCGCTGGCCGCTGTGGCGGGCGTCGCGCTGGGTGTGGCGGCGTTGATCGTCGCGCTTTCGCTCGCCAACGGATTTCGTGACGAGATGCGCGACAAAATCTTGCGCGGCACGGCTCACATCACTTTGATGCGCAGGGACGGCCAGCCCTTGACGGATCGGCGCGCGCTCGTCACGCGCTTGCGAAGTGTAGAGGGAGTGCTTGATGCCACGGCGACGACTTATGACAGCGCGCTTCTGAGCGGTGCGAACGGCTCGGCCTATGTCGTGCTGCGCGGCGTAGACTTTGAATCGGAGCGCGCCCTGGCGGAGGTTCGCCGCACGCTCATCGCGGGCACGATAGAGCCTTTGCTGCGCACCGCGCCGGAGAACCAGCCGACACCAACGCCGTCGCCGTCCCCCTCGACGGGTCAAACAGATGCGAACCGTGAAGGCCCTGCCATCACGTCTTTCGACGAAGTGCCGAGCGAGGCCGCTCTGCCGGGCGTTATCATCGGCGCGGAGCTTGCAGCGCGCACAGGCTTAGGCATAGGCGATGTGGCCCAACTGGTCTCAGGCCAGGCGACGCTGACGCCGCTCGGGCTTGCTCCGCGTTATCGTCGCGTGCGCATCGGTGGTGTTTTTCGCTCCGGCCTCTATGAGTACGATTCGACCTGGATTTATCTCTCGCTTCCTGTGGCTGCCGACTTCAGCGGTCAGACAGAAGCGAGCGCTTCCGTTATCAGCATCGAAGTTGCAGACATCTACGCAGTCGGGCAAGTGGCTGAGCGCGTGCGCGCAAGTGTGGGCCAGGAGTACACGACGCTCGATTGGCAGGAGGCGAACCGCCCGCTTTTCGCGGCGCTCGCGCTCGAAAGGCGTATGGGTCTGGCCATCCTCGCGCTCATCATCATGATGGCGACGCTCAACATCACGACCATGCTCGTGCTCGTCGTCGTCGAGCGGCGCTCAGACATAGCGATCTTGAGCGCGATGGGCGCACGCGCGCGGAGCATCATGTTTATCTTTATGGCAGAGGGCGCGGGCGTCGGGCTCATAGGCGCGGCGTCAGGCGTCGCGCTCGGCCTCCTGGTCTGTTTCGTCGGCGACCGTTATCGCTTGGTGAGTCTGCCCGCAGACGTTTACTCGCTCAGCTACGTACCATTTCATACGCGCACAACGGACGTGGCACTCTCCGCCACGGTTGCTTTCATCCTTAGCCTGCTCGCGACACTCTATCCTGCGCGTGCAGCGTCGCGCGTGCGACCGGCGGAAGCACTGAGAGAATTTTAGATTTTGGATTAGCGACCGCCTCTGTTGTTTGCGGCCTCTTCGGGTTATCTGTAAGTTACTCGTTAAAAGTTAGCAGCAAGCAAAGCGAAGGGAATTTGCAGGACTCAAACGGGAGTAGCGACCAATCCAAAATCCAAAATCTAAAATCCAAAATGCCTTGGTTGTGGAGGGCTTGCGCAAGGCGTTTCGCACACCTGCGGGCGCTGTGCTCGAAGTGTTGCGCGACGTTTCATTGACTCTCCAGCCGGGAGAGATGGTCTGTGTCCTTGGCCCATCGGGCGCTGGCAAATCGACTTTGCTTCACCTGGTTGGCGGTTTGGATGCGGCGGACGGCGGTGAGATCAGGCTGGGGGAGTTCGATATTGCGCGTGCGCGCGGGGCTACGCTGGCGAGTTTTCGTAACGCGCGGGTCGGGTTCGTCTTTCAGTTTCATCATCTCCTGCCTGATCTGACGGCGGCGGAGAATGTCTCTATGCCGCTCCTGATCAATCGCGTCCCGCAACGTGAGGCGCTGGCGCGCGCGCTTGAGATGCTTGAGCGCGTCGGCCTGGGCGCTTACAGCTCGCAGCGCATCAGCCTTTTATCCGGGGGCGAGCAGCAGCGCGTCGCCATTGCGCGCGCCTGCATCACACGGCCCTCGTTGATCCTCGCAGACGAACCGACAGGAAATCTGGACGCAAGCGCGGGCGATCAGGTCGGAGGACTGCTCGCTTCCTTTTGTCGCGACGAAGGCAGCGCCGTGCTCCTCGCGACGCACAACGAGCGACTGGCGCGACTCTGCGACCGCAGACTGTTTCTCTCAGATGGTCGCCTGCAAGAGCAGTCGAGTGCGGATTGAGCCTGCTAGAGCAAATTTCAACTGAGTGTATGGGAAGAGGTATTCACCACAGAGACACAGAGAGCACAGAGGAAGCACGGAGGATTGAATGCTTTTCGACTCTCTGTGTGATCTCCGTGTCCTCTGTGCCTCTGTGGTGAATCTCGCCGTTCCTGACCTTCAATGGAAATCGGATATTAAGTTACGTCCGACCGGAAAAATTTAGTCTATCCTTTCCCCTGCGGCGCATGTTATAAAGTTAGTGGGCTCGCTTTTTCGAGCGCCCTTGAAGAACTTTCCGCCCTGCGATTCTCACCACCCGAAGGTCTTCCACAAACATCCTCAAAAGGAGTTACAGAAAGTGAATCAGAAGCTTTTCTCTGCCACACTGCTCTTGGTGTGCCTGGCTGTGCTCTCCGGCAGCGCGTTCGGTCAGCAGCAGCGCCGTCGATCATCAGGCGGCTTGGACAACCTATCCCTGCCGTCCACTGGCGCGTCCATAGCTTCCTCTTCGTGGCACAAGTTCGCGCCCGAGGGAGCGGGTTTTTCCGTGATGATGCCGGGTCTGCCCGACGAGACTTCGAAAGAGTTGGGGCCGGGTGCAGCCAATCTCAACGAGTACCGCGTGAAAAAGGACAGGACGGAATACATCGTCGGAGTCCTGCTCAATTTTCCCGCAGAGTTGCTGCAACGCCCCGGCTTTATGGCGAAATACTTTGAGCTACTGCCAGACGCGATGATGCGTTCCTCCGAATATGCCGGCCGCAACTACCGGCTAAGCTCTCAGCGTTCCATCACAGTCAACGATTATCCCGGACGCCAGTACAAGATGGATTCGACGGATTACACCTGCACGATGCGTGTCGTCATAGCCGAGCACAGCGTTTACGTCGTGGCCGTCGAGAGCGCGAAGGCAACGCTTTCGCCTGAGAACGTCGAGAAGTTTCTGTCTTCCTTTACGCTCGAAGGAAACTAAGAGCGTCAGCGCTCTTACGTAGTCTTTCCGGACGCGCAGGGGATTTTCAGGACTTCAGTTGTGGGAACTTCCGGCGCTCCCCTGGTCTGGGCTGACGGGCGCGCTGGAAATTCTTTTCCGTCACGCCTCTTCTGCCTTTGCTATCATTAGGTTATAATGCGGACGGGTGGTGCGGAGCTTTCGGGGGCGACCCCTCTCGCTTCCACCGCGAGCAATCATACTGACAAGTTCTTCAGCGGTATAAGGCCCAAATGTTCGAACGTTACACAGAGAAAGCGCGAAGAGTCATCTTCTTCGCCCGCTACGAAGCCAGCCAGTTCGGCGCGCCCGCCATCGAGCCGGAGCATCTGCTGCTCGGATTGATGCGCGAGGACAAGACTCTGACAGGCCGTTTCTTTCCACGCGCGCAGGTCTCCATCGAGGCCATACGCAAAGAGATCGAAGGCCGCACACTTCTTAGAGAAAAAATTTCAACGAGCGTGGAGTTGCCGCTCGCGCCGGAGACCAAGCGTGTGCTGGCCTACGCGCACGAAGAATCTGATCGCCTACAGCATCGTCACATAGGGACAGAGCATCTGCTGCTGGGCTTACTAAGAGAAGACCGCTCGATGGCGGCGGAGATTCTCTATGAGAGGGGCTTGCGCTTAAACGCCGTCCGCGATGAGATCGCCAGGCAGACAGGCGCAGACTCGCGCTCGGCACAGAAGAAGGACACGCCGCACCTCGTTGAGTTTTCCCGCGACCTGACGGAAGACGCGCAGAACGACAAGCTCGACCCGCTCGTCGGTCGCGAGGCAGAGATTGAGCGCGTAGTTCAAATCCTCTGTCGCCGTACCAAGAATAATCCTGTGCTGATCGGCGAGCCGGGTGTGGGCAAGACCGCCATCGTCGAAGGTCTCGCACAGCGCATCGTCCACGGCGAAGTCCCCTCGTTTCTTGAGAACAAGCGCATCCTCTCGCTAGACCTTTCCTTGATCGTCGCGGGCACGAAGTATCGCGGGCAGTTCGAGGAACGCTTAAAGCAGATCATGCGCGAGCTGATCGAAAACCCGCACTACATAGTTTTTATAGACGAGCTGCACACGCTGGTCGGCGCTGGGTCAGCCGAAGGCTCACTAGATGCGGCCAATATCTTGAAGCCTGCGCTTTCGCGCGGCGAAGTCCAGTGCATAGGCGCGACCACGCCCGCAGAGTTTCGCAAGTCCATAGAGAAAGACCGCTCGCTCGAAAGACGTTTTCAGGCGGTGAAAGTTCCGCCGCCCTCCGAGATTGAGGCCGTGCAGATTCTGGACGGCGTGCGCGAGCGTTACGAATCTTTTCATCAGGTGCGTTACACGGACGATGCGCTTGAGGCCGCCGTCTATCAATCGAATCGTTATATTCCTGATCGCTTCCTGCCGGATAAAGCCATAGACGTGATTGACGAAGCGGGCGCACGCGTCAAGCTGCGCGTCCGTCGCGAGCAGGGTAATCTCGAAGACTGGAATGCCGGAAGCACCGCGACCGAATGGCCGCGCACGTCTTACACAGGCACAGAGCCCTTAGGCGGAATGCGCCTGCGCGAGACGGATGAGGACGCGCTCGTGACAGCCGAAGTCACGCGCGACGACATAGAGGAAGTGATCGCCCGCTGGACCGGTATTCCCATCACTTCGCTCAAGGAAGAAGAGACGCAGAAACTTCTGCGCATAGAGATGGAGTTGCATCGCCGCGTTGTCTCGCAGCGCCCTGCTATCTCGGCTCTGGCGCGCGCCATTCGTCGCTCGCGTGCCGGACTGAAGAGCCCGCAACGTCCCGTCGGCTCTTTCCTTTTCCTTGGGCCAACGGGCGTGGGCAAGACAGAGGTCGCGCGCTCGCTTGCGGAATTTCTCTTCGGCTCGGAGCGCTCGATGATTCGCTTCGATATGTCGGAGTTTATGGAGAAGCATTCCGTCTCGAAGCTGATCGGCTCGCCCCCCGGCTATGTCGGGCATGAAGAGGGCGGACAACTTACTGAACGCATCAAGCGCTCGCCCTATTCAGTCCTGCTCTTTGACGAGATCGAAAAAGCGCATCCGGACATCTTCAATGTGCTGTTGCAGGTCTTCGAGGATGGGATTCTCACAGACGCGCTCGGCAATACCATCGATTTCAAAAACGCCATTATCATCATGACCTCGAACATCGGCGCGCGCTTTATCCAGAAGAAGGGCACGATGGGCTTTCAGGCCACGAGTGACTCCTCGCGCGAGAAGATGGAAGAGATGGTCATGTCCAGCGTGCGCCAGACCTTCAATCCTGAGTTTATCAATCGTCTGGACGAGATTATTATTTTCGATCAACTGGTCGACGACGAATTGCTTGAGGTCGTGCAGCTACAGGTCGAGCAGATCAACCGCACGCTCTCGACGCGCGGGCTTGAGGTTCGCTTGACGGACGAGGCCAAGCGCTGGATCGTGGCAAAAACCTGCGCCGACCGATCCTACGGAGCGCGCCCCTTGCGCCGCGCCCTGCAAAAGCATGTCGAAGACCCGCTCTCAGAGGCATTGATTCAGGGCCATCTGGGCGAAGCGACCTTAATTGAAGTTTTCCTTGACGCGAACGAGCTGAATTACCGTCCGGCGGGCGTTGAAGAGCCGGGCGATGCGCTCCTTATTCACTGAAGATTCAGAGTTAGAAGCCAAAAAAGGGGATGTCCAAAGTCGAAGCACGACACTGACTTTGGACATTTGACTTTGGACTTTGGACTTGTTTTGCCTGTATAATGCGCAACTTTGCTGGTCAGGAACTGGCAACGGACGGCCCTGCCGCCCGAATCCAAGTGTTTCCAGGTAAACAAACAAAGGCCGCTGCCCCGGACGGCCGCGTTTTTTTCTTTTATCATTTTACTTTTCTCTTAAAGAGTTCGCTCGCTGCAAGTCTGTCAAAGTACCTTCTGAGGGACATAGCACTTATGCACATTTTTCGTGCCCCCTTGCTTGTTTTTCTGGGCGTCATCGCCGGAATTGTGGGCCTCGCCCCCGTTTCGTCGAGCGTTCACGCGCAAGAACCGCCGCCGCCAGCCGCCGCACAGCAGCAACGCCTCGTCGAAGAAGTCGACATAGAGGGCAATCGCCGCCTGCGCGACGAAGACATTCTCTACTATGTGCAGACGCGCGCCGGAGATGCTTTCAACCCGCAGCAGGTCGAGCGCGATTTTCAGGCCATCCTGGCCCTTGGCTTTTTCGACAAGACCGAATCGAGCGTCTCTACGGTCGAAGGTGACAGGGGCGGCTTGCGCGTCATATTTACCGTCAAAGAGCTGCCAATCCTCCGCGACATACAGTTCGAGGGCTTAAAGAGCGTGCCCGAGTCCGACGTGCTCAAGGCTTTCCGCGAGCAGCGCATCGGTGTGAGCAAGGAAGCGATCTACGACCCGGTCAAGGCACGCAACGCCGTGCGCGTCCTCAAGGAGTTGCTGGCCGAGAAGGGCCACCCGAACGCGACCATAGATATTCGTTTAGACGAGGTCTCTGCCACTTCCAACGCCATCACCTTCGTCATCAACGAAGGCGACCGCGTGCGCGTCGTCGAGATACAGTTCGAGGGCAATACGGTTTTCAGCGACGGCAAGCTGCGCTCGCAGATGAAATATGTCAGAGAGGCAGGCTTGATCTCGCGCTTTAAGGGCACGGACATTCTTGACCGTCGTCGTCTTGATGAAGACCTGCGGCGCGTCGCTTTCTATATGCGCTCGAAAGGTTACCTGCAAGCGCGCACGGGCGAGCCGCGCATCGAGGGCTTAGGCCGACGCACGACGGGCTTTTTTATCCCGCTGCCCATGCTCTCCTCTACGGATGAGGCGCTGCGCGTCACCATCCCCATCATCGAAGGCAAGGTCTATCGCATCGGAGAATTGAAGGTCGAAGGTAACTCGATCTTTTCAGAGCAGATCATACGCAACGTCATCGGTCTTAATCCCGGCGACATCGCCAACGGCGAGCGCATCGGCAAATCGCTTTTCGAAGACCTCAAGAAGCTTTACGGTTCGCAGGGGTTTATCCAGTACACGGCCGAGCCCGAGCCGACCTTCAAAGACAATCCGGCGAACCCGAACGAGGGCATCGTCGATTTCACGATCTCGATTGACGAGGGCAAACAGTTCACGCTGCGCCGTCTGGAATTTCTGGGCAATACGTTCACGCGCGATAACGTGCTGCGCCGCGAAGTCATCATCAACGAGGGCGACATCTACAGCCAG
>DATLMN010000317.1:0-4384 GCA_035537255.1 Pyrinomonadaceae bacterium
ACTGACGCGCGCGGACGTGTGGACTGGAACAATCTTTGCCATCTCGATAGTCTTTTTTATTATCATCTCGACGGCGGCCACCTTGCATGTTCACGGGATAGAGATAGAGTCGGCGGCCGATGCGGCGCGCGCGCTTGAGCCGCTCGCCGGGCCTTACGCAGGGTTGCTGTTTGCTGTCGGATTGTTCGGGGCTTCGATGCTGGCGGCGGGCGTGTTGCCGCTCGCCACGGCCTACTCTATCAGCGAGGCCCTGGGGTTTGAGAAAGGCGTCTCGCGCAGCTTTCGCGAAGCGCCGATTTTCCTTGGCATCTTTACCTTTCTGGTGACGACGGGCGCGCTGGTCGCGATCCTGCCGGGATTGCCGTTGATACGCGTGCTGCTCGTCACGCAGGTGATGAACGGATTGCTGTTGCCGGTGCTGCTCTTCGCTATCCTGCGGCTCGTCAATGACAGAGACTTGATGGGCACGCATACGAATGGGCCCGTTTATAATATCGCCGCCTGGCTGACGGCCATCATAGTATCTGCGCTCTCGCTGTTGTTGATCCTGACGATGATCTTTCCGAACCTGATTCGATCATAAAAAGTGGCGGCAGCGGCTTGACCGTCAGACCTCGTGATTGGCGGACACCAAGCGCCGGACGAACGCGATTTCCACTCGCCAATGCGCGCCCGTTGGTGGTAAAAGAATAGGCTTGCGGAGTACACCTCAGGAGCCCTTTCTCTACAAAGGGAAAAGCTGAAAGTGAATCCTTCTCAACGTAAAAACAAGATCGCAGTTTTCTTCATCGCGCTGGCAATTGCCACGCTAGCAGTGATCTCTGTTTACGTCTTCGACGGCGCTCTGCGTGACTTTTTAGGTCACTATATGGTCAGCAATGAAACTCATGCGACCATTCTAGACATCACGAAGCTGGTGCTGTGGGGCTTCCTCGCCATCGTCGTCATACGCGGCCTGAACTCGATCATCTTCGGTTTCTTTTTCCGCCTGCGCAAAGGCTACGAAGCGCCCAACCTGATACGCAATATCTTTTCCATCATCGCGTATGTCATCGTCTTTACGATTCTCTCCAAGATATTTATCAAGGGCGTTGACCTGACGACTGTGCTTGCGACCTCGACGGCGTTCGGTCTGATCATCGGTCTTGCCTTGCAGGAGACGCTCGGCAATCTTTTCGCCGGAGCGTCGCTTCACGCCGACAAGCCTTTTCAGGTGGGAGATGTCATCACCGTGAGCCAACACACGGGCGTGGTCGAAAGCGTGACGTGGCGCGCCGTCAAGATCAGGACTTTTACCAATCACATCGTGCTGATTAGCAACAGCAACGCCTCTAAGGAATACATACAGGTTTTCCCGCGCGACAATCTGAATGCACGGCTGGTCTTTTTTAATACCGTCTATAGCAACGTGCCCGCGCGGACTATTCACGTCGTGCGCGAGGCCGTGCGCGACGTGCCCAACGTCTCGCCGCAGATGACTCCGATTGTCCGTATCAAAAACTTGGGCGACAACGGCGTGGATTACGAGGTCAAGTACTGGCTGGAAGATTACGCCAGATACAACGACACGGACGCGCTCATACGCCAGCGTATCTGGTACGCCTTTCAGCGCGAAGGTCTCGGACTCGATTTCGCGTTTCCGACGCGCACAGTCCTTATGCAGCAGGTCGAGCAGAACGACCAACCTGCGGACGGCCACGCCGTTATTGACCGCCTCTCGGCCGTAGATATTTTCCGGCCTCTGACGGATGCAGAGACGGCGGCGCTGGCCGAAGCGACCGTGTGTCACGGCTTCGCGCCCGGCGAGTTGGTCATACGCGCGGGCACTAAGGGCTCTTCAATGTTTATTGTGCATCGCGGGCGAGTAGATGTGCAGATCGCAGACAACGGGCGGCCACGCACGGTCGCCACGCTCAAGGAAGGCGACTTCTTCGGCGAGATGGCGCTCTTTACGGGAGAGCCACGCACCGCTAACGTCGTCGCGCAGGAGGAGACGGAAGTCTTGGAGATAGGCCATCAGGCAGTCAAGCGGCTCTTCGATACCAACCCTGCGCTGGTCGAATCCCTAAGCCGCACTATCGCCGAGCGCCGCGCCGGTCTCAAAGCCAAACAGACCGATAACGAGATGATCAAGAAGGAATCGGCCGGCGTGCTCGCCTCTATCAAGAGCTTTTTTGGTATCAGCTAAGACAGGAATTAACAGGGATGGACAGGATAAGCAGGATAAAAGCAATGCTTAGAAAGCTAGGTTTGAAATTTTGAATTTCAGATTTAAAGCTTCTTGCCCCCTTCTTTTTTTATATCCTGTACGTCCCGTCCATCCCTGTTTGAATCTGCTTTGGATTTCTTGGTGCTAATCGTTTAGTGTGTGGTCACGGAGCAAGCCTTCGTCGGCGCGTGCAGAACTTCTGCCGCTGGCAGCGTCGTTGCGATTTCGCTCGTGACCGCCGCCTGCTCAACCTTCTCGACCGAAGATTTTGCCGCCGTCTTCACCAGCGCGACGCCGCCGAGGATAATCAGCATCGCCATCAACACACGCCATCCCAAAGGCTCGCTCAAGACTATCCATCCGAGGAAGACTGCGATCACAGGATTAACGTATGAGTAGGTCGAAACGATAGAGAGCGGCAGCTTCTGCACGGCGTAAGTGTACGAGCCGTAAGCGACGATTGAGCCGAACAGTGTCAGGTAAACGAGCGCACACAATGATCGCGCGCTAAAATGCAGCACGCGCCATTCGCCCAGAAGCGTGCCTATCAGCGTGAGCGCCGCGCCCGCGCACAACATCTGCACCGCAGCACCCATCAGCGGCGCGACTCTGCCTTGATGATGCTTGGCGTACACCGAACCGCCAGACCATGAAGCGCAGCCGATCTGTATCGCCAACATCCCGAGCAGGTAGCGTACGCCAAGCGTCGCGCCGAAGAGGTCTGGCGCAACCAGCAGGACGAGCCCTGCAAAGCCTATCAGCATGCCGATGAGGGCATGCGCGCGCACGCGCTCGCCGTCGCTTCTGAGTCTCTCGAAGCCCACGACCCAGAATGGAGAGGTTGCCACAAGGAGCGCCGCCATCCCGCTCGGAATCCAGACCTCGGCCCAGACGACCAGACCGTTACCGACGCCAAGCAGCATCAGTCCGACAATTGCGTGATGCAGCCACTCTCTGCCACGGGGCAAACTCCCCCTTCGCCAGCCGCGCAGGATGACGAACAAAAGAGTGCCCGCCGTCAGAAAACGCATTCCGGCCAGAAGCGTCGGCGGCAGGGTTTCCAGCCCGACGCGAATCGCCAGATAAGTCGTGCCCCAGAAAAAGAAGACTGCCGCCAGAGCACAGTAAGCTATGATCCGCTCTCTTCTAGCCATTACTCTGCCCCTCCTTTATCTGCGACGGCGAGGCGCGGCGTCTCCTTCACAGTCTTTAAAACGATGGTCGTGCGCGTCGAGCGTATAAACTTGAACCGTCCGAACTCCTCTTTGAGAATCCTGTAAAGATCGTCCGTGTCGCGCGCGCGCACCTTGATGAGAAAACAGTCTTCACCCGCCAGATGGTGCAGCTCCTGCACAGAAGGCAGTGCCGCCAGCGCCTCAGCCGCGTTATCCGCCTGCCCCAGTACATCGTCCCTGTCGTCGACCCTGACGAAGATAAAGGCCAGCAAACCTAAGTCCAGGGCGTGCGGATCAAGCAGCGCCATATAGCCTCTGATCAGGCCGCGCTCCTCCAGTTTCCTGACACGCTCAAGCGTCGCCGACGGGGTCAATTCTGCGGCGCGTGCCAGTTCTACGTTGGTCTTGCGGCCATCCTTTTGAAGGGCTTCCAGGATACGAGCGTCTTTTTCGTCAATCATTCGGTTATGTCCTTGTTTTTCCAAACAATCTACTCCGATATACGAGTTCTGTCAAATTATGTTTCCTTGAGGATGCTTTTGCCAGAAGATCGTGGCGGTGGATCGCAACAAAATTGTCACAATGTAGGGCTTGACAAGAACGGACTCAACCTTTATTATAGGCGCATACTCAGCAACCGGGAAAACCACGCAATTTACGGACTTTCCGCGAAGCGTGGACTCAGGCTGGATAAAGAGTAATAATTTATAAGGAGGAAATTGACATGAGCATCGTACGCTACGACCCATTCCGCGATCTGCGAACTCTTCAGGATGAGGTCAATCGTCTCTTTTCGACCAACATTGGGCGCGCCTTCGGCGATGAGGGCATTGCGCGCGGCGCTTGGAATCCGAGCGTCGACATCTACGAAAACAAAGATCAGATCGTCCTCGAAGCCGAATTGCCGGGGATGAATCGCGAGGACTTCGATCTGACGGTTGAAAATAACGTCATCACTCTGCGCGGCGAGCGTCGCTTCGAGAAGAAGGACGACGGCGAC
>DATLMN010000318.1:0-7065 GCA_035537255.1 Pyrinomonadaceae bacterium
CCGAAGGCGACGGAGAGATTAAAAGGTGGGAGCTGCAAAGGTTTTGGCGACGACTGAGGGAGCCGAATTAGTCAGACGGTGCCGGGCGGGCGACGGCGCGGCGTGGGAAGAGATCGTCTCCAGTTTTTCCCGCCGCATCTACAATCTGGCCTACCGGTTTACGTCGCGCGCCGATGCAGCAGAAGATTTGACGCAGGAAGTCTTTATACGCGTCTATAGATCTTTGGAACAGTATGATCCCAGGCAGGGCGATCTTCAGAACTGGCTGATGCGCCTCGCCCGTAATTTGATCATAGACGATTACCGGCGGCGACAGCGCACGCCGCATGATACGCACGCGGATGACTTGGAAGATCATACTTATCACCTGCGCGCATCGAGCGGCTCTGTGCAGACGGAGATGGAACGCCGCGAGCTGGGCGCGCAGGTACAGGCTGGCATTGATAAGCTCTCGCCGGACCTTCGCACCTGCGTCATCCTGCGCGACATAGAAGAGTTGAGTTATCAGGAGATCGTCGATCTTTTACAGATACCAGAGGGCACTGTGAAGTCACGTATCAATCGCGGTCGAATTGAGCTGGCGAAGATTTTACGCCGCATGAGAGTCGTCGCGATGACGAGCGTTTAGACAAAAGTTTGGAGGCCGGAGCGTCTCCCACCGGGGCTGGAGAAACTGCCTCCTTGAAAATAAAAAACAGGGGTGGAAACGAGTAAACTATTATGCTTTGTGCAGATTTTGAAGATCGCTTGACGGATTACATAGAGGGCACGCTCTCTCCGGCAGAGGCTCGCCCCTTTGCAGAGCACGCCATGCGCTGCCCCGTCTGCCACGATCTTTTGAGCGAAGTCAAGAACACCATTAACGCATGCCAACTCTCTGAGCCTGCCCCGCCCCCCGCCGAACTCGAAGCCCGTATCCTGATGCAGACGATGCCGGAAACGGCCATGACGTGCGAAGAGTTTGAAGATTGCCTGACCGATTACCTTGACGGATTCCTGCCCGCTCCCCTTTACCATCGCTGGGAACGCCACGCTGCTCTGTGCGCCAATTGCACAGAGCTTCCGGGCCAGGTCGTGCGCTCAATCGGCGCTTGCTACACCTACATCAACGAGGAGAGAGCTGTGCCCGCTGGCCTGCACGAGAGGATTTTGCAGGCGACGCTTGGCACGACGCAGGCCGAAGAGGTACGCGCGCCGCTGGCCGCACGCATTGCCGCATGGATGCGCGTCTGGCTAGACCCCATCGTCTCTCCTCAACTGGCGACCGTCGCGACCATGCTGCTCGTCGCCGTTCTGGTATTGACCAGCACTGTCTCTGCTGACGGCTCGATTGGCGGCATCTATCGCGCGGGCGTGCGTATGGCCGAGAAGACTTATGAAGCGAACACGGCCGTCAAAGGTGTGGCCGACGGGATTACGGATTTTATGAGCCGCCAGCAGCCCGCAGCGCCTTCAAACAAAAAGGAAGCGGCCAAACCCGAGCAATCGCGCGAGCAGAAGAATCGTTAACAGGTGAGCTTCTTGAGAGAAGTTTAGGGACGTTTAAGAGAACAAGGAACAGACGGCAATTCGTTAAAGAGATCGAACGGCAAGAAGAATGAACTGCGCTTACCACATTAGAAATCCGGCGGTCGTGCATTGTAATAGTTGTGCCCGCCCCCTGTGCCCTGCATGCGATCATCGGATACGCGGTTTCCCTTTTTGTCAGGACTGCATCGTCGCGGGCGTAGAGATGCTGCAACAACAGCAGTCGCGCTCCTCAAAGCTGCCCGTGGTACGCCGCAAGAGTTCTCCGCTCATCGCCACGCTGCTTTCGATTGTGCCGGGACTGGGCGCTGCCTATAACGGGCAAACGTCGAAAGCCATCGTCCACTTCTCTATCTTCGCCAGCTTTTTCCAGATGGCTGTCGTCACAGACGGCATGGCTTTCTTCGTCCTCGGCCTCTTTGGCACGCTCCTCTTTGCGGCGGTCGACGCGTGCCGCACGGCGCAACTGCTTCGCGCAGGGCTCGCGCCCGACGCCGAAGAGGATGTCATCGCGCGCCGCCTTTACGGTAATCCATTCGCGTGGGGAGTGACGCTGCTTATCCTGGGGACGATCTTTCTGCTCCACACGATGCTCGGCATACAGCTTCCCGTCAGACAGTTTTTGCCTGTCGCGCTCGTGGCGCTCGGCGCTTACATGCTGGTCGATTATGTCGGACGACGACGCCGTCGTGATCGCGAGCCAGCGGCCTTCGACTCGCTTCGCCCGCCGCCGTCCGTGGTCGTCGGCTCGCAACTTGACGCGCCAAGATTTCGCACGGGTGAATTGATCACGCAGGTCTCTGCGCGCGAGGCCGAAGTGTTCCCCTTCGAGCCGCGACCTTAAAGAAAGCAACGGTCGAAAAAGATTTGCTTTCGCGTTTTCTCTTTGTTGGGTCGCCCGTCTCTTTGTTATGATGTTGTTGGAGATCGATGTGTGCCGCAGATTGACCCTCTGAAGGATTCAAGCAGGCGGCGACAGAGATTTCAGGTGGTACTTTCGTCCTAGAGGTTACAAGGTTATGACAGCTTTTCTAAAAGTGGCAGGCCGTTGGGGCTCGATCATTGCGCTGATCCTGATGATCGTTACGCTGCTGCGTCAGTTGATTTCGCTGGTCAGCTTTCTGATCGTCGCCATCAAGGTCGCGGTCGTCGTCATCTTTATCGCCATCATGCTCTTGATAGTGCTCTCCATTCTTCGTGGCCGCCAGAGTCGGCGGCGCGAGGCCGAAGATATTTGATGGGCTAATCAGTCTTCTTTGTAGTAAAATAGCTCACGCGCGGCAAAGAGCACCTGTGCCGCGCGTGGGCTTTTGTTTCACTCCTTCCCGGCTCTCCTTTGCGGAAACTTTCAGGGGTTGCAATCTCGCTTCTCATGTGATAGTTTCCCAGACCTTTGCAGCACTCGAATCCGGTCGATCACATTGCGACCACCAGTGAATTGCCCCGTGGGCTGCAAAGTCTCCAAGCTAGGTTCACAATTTAAGACCTCGATAGCATTGATTTCTGAATCAGTCGCCCTCGTCCGGCAGGCTGTGTCTTTCCGGGGTTCGCTCGCGCGTCTCTCTCCAACTGTATTTTACGCGCGCAGATGAAACCGCCAAGGAGCACGTATGATGGCCAGAGACGACCGTTTTTACGCTTTTATCGTTGCCCACACCTCCAACCCAAGTTCACGCATCCGCCGTATTTCTCTACACAAACGCTGGGTCAAAGCCTGCGTTTGCGCCATCAGTGTCCTGCTCGGCGTCGCCGCTTACGGGATTTACGGCCTGACGCAACAGGTCGTGCACTTGAGAGTCTCCTACGAGAATCAGCGCCTGCGCGCGGAGAATGAAAAACAGCGCCAGCAGTTAAACAGTTTGAACCAGCGGGTCGAGGCCGTCGAGACCGTCACGCGTCGCATCGCGGAGATGTCCGGCGTCCAGCATGAGGATCAGCAGTCTTCCACACAGCGCGGAGCTGGCGGCCCGGAATTGCCCTTTGACATCGCCACCACGATTGAATATCGCACCAAAGTCATCGAGAGGGATTTACGCACGTACGAGGCTGCGCTGCACACGCGCTCCGTGACGCCCTCCATCTGGCCCGTCTCAGGCGAGCTGACGGACGGCTTCGGCGGTCGCAGCAATCCCTTCGGCGGCGGCTCTTTTGAGTTCCATACGGGGCAGGACATCGCGACCATCTACGGCACACCAGTGATGGCTGCGGCCAACGGTAAAGTGGTCTTTGCCGGATGGCAGAACGGTTACGGCCAGGTCGTCATCATAGATCACGGCGGCGGGCTCACCACGCGTTACGGCCATCTTTCGCACATCGATGTCCTAGAAAACCAGAGAATCGCGCGCGGCGATATGCTGGGGCGCGTCGGCTCGACCGGACGCTCCACAGGCCCGCACCTTCATTACGAAGTGCGCATCAACGACGAGCCCGTCAACCCGAAACAGTATTTGCCGCACGGCGTAGATTAAAAAGTCAGCCCGTCAAAAAATCTCAAGTGCGCAGGGCAGTAAGAAGTGATGCTTCTTGCTGCCCCTTTGCTTTCGGCTCTACGGTTTTTACTTCTCCGTCTGCTAATATCCCTCCATCCGAGTTTCATTGCTTTTACATCATCGCACTATAAAGAAAAGGTTATCCGAGATGGCCCTTCTCAGACTCCGCTCGCGCGCAGGCGCTCTTGCGCTCGTCGCGCTTCTCTTCATCACTGCGGTCACGCCGTGCGCCTTCGCCGACGAAGGCATGTTCATGCCCGATGCTCTTGGACGCTTGCCCCTGGATAAACTTAAAGAACGTGGTCTGAAGATTCCCGTTACGGACATCTACAACGCTGCGGGAGCGAGTCTCAAGGACGCTGTCGTCATCATCGACGGCGGCACGGGCGAATTCGTTTCGCCCGAAGGGTTGCTGCTCACCAACCATCACGTCGCCTTCGATGCGCTCGTCGCCGCTTCCACCCCGGCCAATGATTACGTCGCGCGTGGCTTCACTGCACGCACGCGCGCCGAAGAACTGCCCGCGCCAGATTACACAGTCACGATCACGCAGGACATGCGCGATGTCACAAGCGAAGTTCTAGGCAGCATTCCCGCGACGCTCGCGCCCGATGAACGTGAGCAGGCCATCGAAGAAAGGGTCGCCGCTCTGGAAGCAAGTGCGCGCAGCCGTGCCGTCGGACAGGACACACGCGTGCGAATCATGCCGCTCAACGAGGGGCTCTCCTATTACATGTACACCTCTCTGGTGCTGCGCGATGTGCGTATGGTTTATGCGCCGCCCAACAGCGTGGGCCAATTCGGCGGCGAGACCGACAACTTCGATTGGCCCAGACACGGCGCTGATTTTGCTTTTCTTCGCGCCTACGTTGGCCCGGACGGTAAGCCCGCAGACTATTCGTCTAACAATGTGCCGTTCAAGCCGAAGAAGTTTTTATCGCTCTCAATGGGCGGAGTCCGTGAAGGCGATTTTATGATGGTGCTGGGCTATCCGGCCTCGACGCGCAGGTATCGCGAAAGCCAGTCGGCGCGCTATAGCCAGGATGTCGACTGGCCTTTTCTCGTCGACCTGTATTCGAACTACATACGCATACTTGAAGACGCTGGTCGCTACAATCCGGCGCTGCGTATTCGCCTTCAATCCGACATCGCCGATTACAGCAACACCCTGAAGCTTTACGCGGGCTCGATTCCGGCGCTTCGTCGCGCGGACTTCATCGCGAAAAAACGGCTCGAAGAAGAGGCTTTCGCGCGCTGGGTTAATGCAGACCAGGCGCGCAAAGCCAAATACGGCGAAGTCCTGCCAGGTATCAGTAAAGCTTATGACGAGCTGTTTGCTACGGGCCAGCGCGATATGGTCGTGCAGCAGATGTTCGCCGTCAGCGATCTGATCGGGCTCGCCTATCTTGCGGGCCAGGTCGCCGCAGATAAAGAGCGACCGGAGGCAGAGCGTAATCCTGTTTTCTCCACCGCCGGACTGGCGCGCCTCAAATCGCGCATTGGGCCAATCCTCGCGGCGCGTAACCCGACCGTCGAACGAGAGATTCTGACTTTCCTTCTGCGTAAGGCCGCAGAGCTTCCCGCAGGGCAAAAGATCGAGGCGATTGAAAAGCGCTTCGGCAATCTTCAGGGCGAAGCCAGGCGTCGCGCGGAAGAAGATTTCGCGCGCGCCATTATCGACGGCAAACGATTCGGAAGCGCCGAAGCCCTCTCTTCGCTCTACACTATGACGGCGACACAGTTGCGCGAGCTTCGCGAGCCGCTCGTAGAGTTCTCCGCAGAGATCGGCGCGGAGGAGCGTCGGCGCTCGCTTTTGACCAGAGAGTTCAACGCCGTGGTAGAGCGCTTGCGACCGCTCTTGTTTGCGGGAATGAGCGAGATGCGCGGCTCCTGGCCCGCTTACCCGGATGCGAACCGCACGCTTCGCTTCGGCTACGGCGAGGTCAAAGGCTACGCGCCGCGCGAGGCGATTATTTATCAACCGTTCACGACGCTCTCCGGCGTGATGCAAAAGGAGACGGGGCAAGGCGAGTTCATCGTTCCGGAAAAACTGAAGCAGCTTTACGCGGCGCGAGACTTTGGCCCGTACGCGAATGCGAGCGGCGATGTGCCCGTCAACTTTCTCGCCACGATTGACATCATCGGCGGCAGTTCCGGCAGTCCGATCATGAACGGTCGCGGCGAGCAGGTCGGCATTATCTTCGACGGTAACTACGAAGGGCTCGGCAACGATTATCTCTACAGCGACGCGACGAATCGCGCCATCGCCGTCGACATACGATATGTGCTTTTCATCATGGACAAGTTCGGCGGCGCGGGCTATCTCTTAAAAGAGCTTGATATAAAAAACATGCCTTCATCACAGAGCAGTGCCGCCAGTTCAGGCGTAAAGTAAGCTCCGTCAGGAGCGTCATGTTTATAGCTTATCGCTCAAGCAAGCATTTAAGCTCAGTCAGGAGCGTCATGTTCTGCTTCATCTGACATGACGCTCCTGACGGAGCTTAAAACAAGGTGCTGCGTCGTAGCTATAAACATGACGCTCCTGACGGAGCTCAGAACTGCCGCCGTCTTTCTCTCGCGTCCTACGTTATTTAACCGAATTTTTTTAGATTTTTCGCTTGACAGAGTTGCGGGCTATCGCTTAGTATGCGCCGTCGTTTCGATGCAGGGATTTCCTTTAACTCGCCCCCGCAGAGAGATTTGCAAGCAATACAGAAATGAGTTTCAGCTTTTCCCCATTGGTCTGTGTGTGGTGAATAGTCGCTCTTGCTTGCGGCCTTGTCACTGCGCACAGTTTTTTGTTTTGTGTTTCCGTGTAGCGCCCCAAAAAAGTAAGCGCGTCCGGCTCACAAGCAGTAACTTCAGGTCGGCGCGAGGAAGCCTTCAAAAAGCTCTCACGCCCCGTTTTACCGAATCGTTAGGAGGATTCGTCTGTTATGTCTAGAATAACCGGTAAGGTCAAGTGGTTTAATAACTCGAAGGGTTACGGCTTCATCGAACAGCCCGGCTCTTCCGACATCTTCGTTCACTACAGCGCCATTCAGGGCGA
>DATLMN010000319.1:0-5234 GCA_035537255.1 Pyrinomonadaceae bacterium
GTGTTTTCTGACAGCACAGTCGCCACGGCGCAGAATTCCAGCGCCGTCGTCAGCCTCGGCAAACTCGGTCGTGTCGAACTCTTGCCGAGTTCCAGCATGAAGGTCAGCTTTAACGAGACGAGCATCTCCGGCATGCTCGAAGGCGGGCGCGCTCGCATTTCGACACCCGCCGGCGTGATGGTCAACATCACGACCAAGGATGGAAACGTCGTCGCCGATGGCAAGCAGGCGGCTGCTTTTACCATCGACACTGAATGCGGTAATACGATTGTTGCCACGCAGGCAGGTCTGGTTGAGCTGCGCGCTGGTGGCAAGACGACACAGGTTGCCGCCGGACAGGATGCCACAGCGGGCGTCGCCCAGCCGGGCACGCGCTGCACACGCATCGCGAACGTCCGTGGCTTTAGCTCGATCAGCGGCGGCGCGCTGGCCGCCCTGTTACTGGCTGCCGGTGGTGCTATTGCCGCAGCATTCCTTGCCGGGAATGACAATGACATCAACTTTGGCGGAACTGATGTAATTGTTAGCCCGACCAAGTAACTCTCCAGAAACCGGCGATTTTAAGCCGCCTCGCTGCTCTGTGGCCTTAGGTGGGGAACGATCATAACCTTGCGGGTCATGCGATAATTACCGCGCATGGCCCGCAAGGTTTTGCCATGTCCGGCTGAAACTTGAAGCCCGTCAGCCCTGAATTGATCCCGCAATGCATATCGCAGTTATAGGCTCCGGCTACGTAGGTCTTGTGACCGGCGCATGCTTCGCAGAGTTCGGCGTCGATGTCACCTGCGTCGATGTTGACGAGCAGAAGATCGCGCGCCTCTCAGATGGACAGATACCTATCTACGAGCCAGGCTTAGACCAACTTGTCGCTAAGAACCTCAGCGCCGGGCGTCTGAGCTTTACGACCGACATCAAGGCTGCGGTCGAGCAGGCGCTCGTTATCTTTCTAGCCGTCGGCACTCCTCCCAAACCGGACGGCTCAGCCGACCTACAGCACATACACAGTGCGGCGCGAGACGTGGCCGAGTACATGAATGGCTACAAGGTGATCGTCACTAAATCGACTGTGCCGGTGGGTACGGGCGAGAGCCTGCGCCGCTTGATTCGCGAGAATCAGAAAAAACAGACCAACTTCGGCATCGTCTCAAACCCTGAGTTTTTGCGCGAGGGCGCGGCGATAGATGATTTTATGCGCCCCGACCGCGTCGTCATCGGCAGTCGAGACGAAGAGGCCATCGCCATCATGCGCGACCTTTATCGTCCGCTCTTCCTGATCGAGACCCCTTTCGTTATCACTTCGCTCGAAGCCGCAGAGCTGACCAAATACGCTGCCAACGCTTTTCTGGCGACCAAAATCTCTTTTATCAACGAGATCGCCAATCTCTGCGACGAGATCAAATGCGACGTGCATGACGTGGCGCGCGCCATAGGGATAGATGGCCGCATCGGTCGCAAGTTCCTGCATCCCGGCCCGGGCTTCGGAGGCTCATGTTTTCCGAAGGATACGCAGGCGCTCTCTTCAATCGCGCGCCAGTTCGGCTGCGAGCCCCTGATCGTGGATGCCGTCATAGAGGTCAATCGTCGGCAGCGCGAACTGATGCTGCCGAAAATAGAAAATCTTGTGGGCGGTCTCAAAGGAAAGACCATCAGCGTGCTCGGCCTCTCATTCAAGCCGGAAACGGACGATATGCGCGAAGCCCCGTCCATAGATATTATTCGCGGCCTCATCAAAGGCGGGGCGAGTGTGCGTGCCTTTGACCCCGTGGCGATACCCGAAGCGAAAAAGATTCTGCCACCGGATGTTGTTTACGCCGAAGACGAGTACGCGGCTGTGACGGGGACGGACGCGCTGGTTTTTATCACGGAGTGGAATCAATTTCGCGCGCTCGATATGGAGCGCATACACGGACTGATGCGAAGCCCTAAGATCGCCGACCTGCGCAATATCTACGAACCCGAAGCGATGCGCGAGCTTGGCTTCGATTATGTCGGAGTTGGAAGATAAAAAGGCAGATGTCAGATGCCGGATATTAGATATCAGTATCCGACTCTTAACCAGCATCTGATATCTGGCATCTAAAATCTAATTCTTATGAGTCTATCAGGAATCGTTCTGGTCACAGGGGGCGCTGGCTTCGTCGGGTCGCACATCGCGGCCAGACTGGCCTCAGATGGCGCGCGCGTGCGAATCATAGACAATCTCTCGACGGGGCATCGCGAGAATCTGGAAGAGATCGGCGGCGAGATTGATTTCGTCGAAGCCAGCCTGACGGACGAAGCTGCCACGCGTCGCGCCCTAGAAGATGTCGAGCTGGTGTTTCACGAAGCCGCTATCCCTTCAGTGCCGCGCTCCATAGACAATCCGCGCGAGACGCACGAGGCCTGCACAGACGCGACCTTTGCGCTCCTTCTCGCGGCGCGCGACCGTGGAGTCCGTCGCGTCGTCTACGCCGCATCCAGTTCCGCTTATGGAGACCAGCCGGGTCAGAAAAAATCCGAGGAGATGCGCCCCGATCCGCTCTCGCCCTACGCCGTTGCCAAACTCGTCGGCGAGTATTACTGCCAGGTCTTTACCAGAGCTTACAATTTAGAGACGGTCGCGCTGCGTTACTTTAATGTCTTCGGGCCAAGGCAAGACCCCAGCTCGCAGTATTCCGGCGTCATCTCGCGTTTCGTGAGCGCGCTGATGAGCGGAGAAAAGCCAGTTATCTTCGGCGATGGGCTTCATTCGCGCGACTTTACTTACGTGGATAATGTCGTCGAGGCCAATATGCGCGCCGCCCAACAGTCTAGCGCCGTCGGCCAGATCATCAACATCGCCAACGGGCAGAGAACTACGCTCAACGAATTGCTCGAAGCTTTGAAGGAAGTGACAGGGCGCACGAATGTTGAGCCGGAGTACAGAGAGGCGCGTGCGGGCGACATACTGCATAGCCAGGCAGATATTACGAGGGCGCGCGAGATGCTCGGCTACGAGCCGCGCGTCGGTCTCAAAGAAGGATTGCGGTTGACGGTCGACTGGTGGAAACAGAGCCGCTTTGCCGTAGGGAATGGCGCAGGCCAGCCTTGATTGAAAAGGGAAATTCGGCTAAATCTTCCGACCCGAAAATAAAAGCACCGGAGTTGCTTCGATTGAAGCCTAGCTCCGGTGCTTTTCTTTCTATCTCGCCTTTAAGCCGCGCGTTCGCAGGAGGAGAGGACTCGCAAGCTTAAGGTTATTCTTCGGTAGCCCGTGCGCGTTTCATTCGCCGTCTGGCCATGCCCGCCAATCCTGTTAAGCCTGTGCCGAGCAGAAAGAGCGTCGTCGGTTCAGGAACCGGGGCAGTGATCTGTGCTTGAACAGAGGTCACACCGTTATTGGTGCTGGGCGGGACGAGCGGCAAAGGATTGTTGCTGACACTGTAAGTGACATTACCAATCGTCGTAGAAGTGACGGTGAACGTTACCAGTCCGGTACTCGAGTTTTGCTGAATCGTTCCGCTCAGCGTTCCTGCCAGAGCACCGCTGCCTCCGGAGGGCGCAGTCTGAGTGATATTCAGCGTAAAGGTCGTGCCGGGCGTGATGGTTGCGCCAGCCCCCGTCGTCGCCGTCTGGAACTCGCCCAGACTGGAGAAAGTGAAGGGGTTCGCATTCACAGAGCTGTTAACGCCCGTGAACGTGATGGTCAGCGTGTTGCCGGGAGCGCCAAACGAAATGCTATTGCCGCCTCCGTTGAATGAGCCAGCGGTTGAAAAGGTGACAATATCCGCCCGTGCCGCCCCCTGGCTCAGCGTAAAGATAGCTATAAAGGCGATACTTAAGGCGAGAGATTTGATGGTGGTTAATGCGAGCGTTCTCATTACATCCTCCGTGGACTTTGATGGCACGGCTTCAAGAGAGACCGGCAAAGAGCAGGACGGGGCAAATGTCGTCTCGTGCCGGTGTCGAGCGTTTCAGGGTTTAGTTCGGCGTAAAATACACCCAAACAACTAAAAAATCCAGCTTTGTTTTCAGAATAATGCGAATCCGACCTCTTTTCCAGAAAAAATTCTCTGACCCGGCCTTTTGTCAGGGATTAAGGGAAGCCGCAAGCGCTTTTTCTGATCCTGAGCCGCAGGCCAACACTCCTTGAGGGTTTAATAATGTTGGCCGATGTAGCTTTCCATTGATCAAAGGTCGGCGCGTAACCTCGCTTGAGAGATTCTGAGCATTCCCGCTAGCCCTCAACCATCCGGCGCAGGCTCTCTGTATAAGGCTGCCGGGCGACGCCCCTGTCCGTGATGATGGCCGTGATCATCTCGTTCGGCGTGACATCGAAGGCAGGGTTCTGCACCTCTATGCCTTCGGGCGCGAGGCGTTGGTCGCGTATGTGTGTGACTTCGCGCTGGTCGCGCTGCTCAATCGGAATCTCTTCGCCCGAAGCAGATTTAAGATCGACGGTCGAGACGGGCGCGGCGACGTAGAAGGGAATCTCGTGTTGACGCGCGAGGACGGCGACCATATAAGTTCCTATCTTGTTGGCCGTATCGCCGTTGGCCGCGATGCGGTCAGCGCCGACAACTATGGCATCCACCTGACCCTGTTTCATCACGTGCCCGGCCATGTTGTCCGTGATCAGCGTCACGGGAATATCATCCTTTTGAAGCTCCCATGCCGTCAGGCGCGCGCCCTGTAGAAAGGGGCGCGTTTCGTCTGCGATGACTGCGATGCGTTTGCCTGCATCGCGCGCGCCGCGAATCACCCCGAGCGCCGTGCCGTAATCGCCTGCGGCTGCGAGCGCGCCCGCGTTGCAGTGCGTCAGCACAGTCGAGCCGTCCGTGAGCAGCTCGCCGCCAAAGCGGCCCATCGAGCGATTCGATTCGAGGTCTTCACTGTAGATGGCCTGGGCCTCGGCCACTAGGCGACCCTTGATCTCTTCGACATCGTCCGTCTCCGTTTTGGCGCGATCAAAGGCCGCGCGCATACGCTCTATGGCCCAGAAGAGATTGACGGCGGTCGGGCGCGTCTTCGACATCACTTCGCACATATAATCGAAATCGAATTGAAGGTCGGAGACGGCGGTGCCCACGGACTGCTTCGCTCCGAGGGCGAGTCCCATCGCGGCTGAGACGCCTATGGCCGGTGCGCCGCGCACGACCATCTTCTTGATGGCTTCGGCCACCTCTTCGTAAGAGCGCAGCATGAGATATTTCTCTTCGTTCGGAAGGATACGCTGATCTATCATGCGCACGCCTTCGTCTGTCCACTCAACGGTC
>DATLMN010000320.1:0-26179 GCA_035537255.1 Pyrinomonadaceae bacterium
GCTGGTAAAGAGAATACTGTCAGCCTTAGCTTTTGAATCAGCCTGAGAGAAATCCTTCCCGTGAACGGGAAAGATGACTGGCGACTTGCGCTTTATCTTGTCGCGCGATGAATGAAAATGTATGATGAAAGCGAGCGCCCGACAACGGGACGCCCTTCGCGCCGGCGTTCGCGGATTGCAAGACTCCTGCGCGCGCCAGACAAATTAACTAAGACATCTCACGGAAAAAGTTTGCCCTACCTGCCGGAGGTTGATGACCTTGAGTACCCGAAACAAAATAAGCTCAGCAGCGTTGGCGGCGGCGCTGCTGTTTGCCCCTGTGACACAGCTCGTCGAAGTGACAGCCGCCACAGCCCGCACAGTCGTTCAGGACGGCGACATCCCTAGCGACGCCGAGCAGGCCATGTTCACCAAAGGCCAGAACCTGTATAACCAGGGTCGCTTTGATCAGGCCGCCACTATTCTCAAAGATTTTCTGAAGACTTATCCGAACAGTATCATCACAGACCTGACTCTGCTCTGGCTGGGCCGCTCCTATATGCAGATGGGCAAGCTCGAAGATGCCGAACAGATCGGACAGCGCCTGCGCACGATCAAGGACACGCCCTTCGCAGACATTTACGAGAGCGAGTTGATGACGGCGCGCCGCGAAGCTCCTGCGCGTGCGCCTGAGACCAGGCCAAGCCCCGCGACGACGACTGCTGTCGCCACCGCTTCGCCTACTCCGGCACGCACCACACCGTCTCCTGCACGAACTGCGACGGCGACACCGCCGCGCACGACTCAGTCAGGCAACGCCAGCAGAACCAGCACAGCCCCGACTCTAACGCCGATCACAACGCCGTCGCCTGCCAACACTGCCAGGAACAACCCTAGAACAACGACGCCTCCTGTGGCGCGAAAGATCACAGGCACAGGGCCGGAGCAGGTCGCCGCGAACACAACGACAGCGCCCGCCACCAATACAAGGAATACGCGCCCCAGACGGCAAGGCAGAAGAGGACAACAACAACCTGCGACGACGCAGCCATCGACCACTGTTGCGGCCAACACGCCTTCGCGCACTGTGACGACGCCCACGATGACGCCAGTGCCCGGGCCTTCACCTGCGGCTCAGGTGGCCTCCAACACGCGGCCATCGCGAAATACAGGCAGCAGCGCTAATAACACTCGTACGACGACAACAGAGCGTCCGGCTGTCACGACCTCTACACCATCGACGCTGGCCCCGGTTAACACTACTCCTGCGCGACCCGTGTCAACGCCGCCGCCTGTGACTACAACCACCCCAACAGAAACTGCGCCCACGGTGGTCAATACCGCTCCGCAGAGTGGGCCGGGATTGGTTGTCATGGTCAAGCAAGTTCCGAATCTAAGACTTGCCCTGCGCAATGCGATGGAGTCTGCTTCGCCGGGACAGACCGTTCAATTGCCTTTGACCGTGCAGAACACAGGCAACAAAGAGGATCAATTCCGTTTGGAGACAGACCTTCCGGCGGAATTTCAACCGAGCTTTAGCCTCGCGCAGAGCGGCACTGATACAGGACTGCCGATTCTGGTGACACCGTTCATTGCGCGCAATGCCTCCGTCGATGTCATCCTCAATCTGCGCGTCCCTGAGACCGCCACGGACGGCCAGCAGCGCCGCTTCTTTGTCAAAGCCGCTTCGCAATCCGATTATCAGGTGCGACAAGTTGCGGACGGCTCGATCAGCATCATCGCCGCAGCGCTCTCTGCCGTCTCGAACGTCTCTAGCTCTTCGGTCATGCCGGGCGATACCTTTACGCAGACCATCACGGTTCGCAACGCCGGCAGCGCTTCTGCCAGACAGGCACGCACGGACTTTGTCTTCGATCCGAACTTCGAGCTGGTCACGGCCAGCCCCGCTCCGATTGCCTATGATCGTCCGTCGCGCACGGCGATCTGGAGTCTGGGCGAACTCAGCGCACGCGGTTCGCGCGAGATCAGTGTAACTTTGCGCGCCGTTCCAGACGCGCTGGCGGCGACGAACTCTCTCGGGCGTGGCATGCTGCGCACGCAATCTCTGCCGACCGCCTCCAATTTTGATAGCCCTAGTATCACGATTGGCCGCGTGCCGCGCGCAGAGATAGGAGCCGTCTCAGTCGGTTTAACGGCGACGCCGGGCGATACGATTTATGTCCCGTTCGTCGTTCGTAATCCGGGTAACAGCGCGGACGCTTATGAACTGCGCATCGTTGCGCCGGGCGCTCCCGTCGCGACTATCTACGTTGATTCAAACGGCGACGGTCAACATCAGGAGAGCGAAGCGGCCGTCACGCAGACGGGACAGATCGAGCCGCAGGGCGGTCAATACCCCATGCTCTTGCAGGTACGCATCCCAGGCAACACGGCTGACCGTCAACAGTTCTCTTACAACATTGTGGCGCGCTCGCTCGCAAGCAACCGCGTCGCCAGCGAAGCGAGCACTGTGTTAACGGTCGCGACGCCGCGCGTGCGTGTGAGAACGGAACAGGTCTCTGAGGGTGTCGTCCCCGGTGAAGCCTTCTTCTACAGACTGGTGCTGGTCAACGAGGGCAGCGGTCTGGCGAAGAATTTATCGGTCACCGAATCCCTCCCGGAGGCTTTGCAGTTCGTCAATTCCGATCCTTCCTTGAGCGCACAGGATGCTCCGGGCAATACGCAGAGCTTTACCTGGCGAGTGGCAGAGCTTGCGCCAGGAGACACGGCTGTCTTAAGGGTGGCCGTGCGACTGCGATCAGGCGTTGCTGCCGGAAGCAGTCTGAGCACGCGCCATTCCCTGTCTTATCAGGACACGAACGGCAACAGTTATCAGGGCCAGTAAGGCTCTCAAGGCAACACAAAAAAAGAAGTAACCAAAGGGGCGGCTTGCAGTTTCGAGGCCGCCTTCTTTGATTTGGTGAGTCATGGCCTTCGCCGATACGCACAAAAATTTTTTCAAAGGAACAGTGCAGCGCTTAGAGCTTGGGCATTTGACGCTGGCGGAAACGGCGTACCCTGCGGGCCTGAAGATGAGTAAGCATTCGCACGAGCCCGCTTATCTTAGCTTTGTGCTGCGCGGCGCTTATTCAGAGCAGACTGGCAGACAAACGCGCACGTGCCGCCCTTCGACCTTAATCATTCATCCGCCGGGAGAGCAACACGCCGTCGAGTTTCATCAAACAGGCGCAAAGATATTTCGTGTCGAGATCAAACAGTCCTGGCTCGCTTACATACGCGAGCATTCAAAGATACTGGATCGGCCCGCGCATTTAGAAAAGGGTGCGGCCTCACGTTTCGCCGCACGGCTCTATTGTGAATTTAAACAGGCCGACGAACTGACGCCGCTCTCCGTCGAAGGGATTACCCTGGAGGTTTTATCCGAGATGTCCCGCCGGGCCAAAGACTCTGCTGTTAGAAACCCTCCGCGTTGGCTCGCACGTGCGCGCGATTTCCTGCATGCGAATTTCGATCAAGCCCTCGGCTTACAACAACTCGCCCTCATGTGCGGTGTGCATCCTGTCTATCTGGCGCGCGAGTTTCGCCGTCATTACCGCTGCACGGTCGGCGCATACTTGAGGCAATTGCGTGTCGAAGCCGCGTGTCGCGATCTTTGCGCATCGGATGTCCCGCTGGCAGAGATTGCGACGGGCACAGGATTCTGCGATCAAAGCCACTTCAACAGAACCTTCAAACGCGCGACAGGCATGACCCCGACCGAATACCGCGCCGTCTTTCGCTCAAGTTAAGCCCGTACAAACTGTTTCCAATCATTCAAGACAGAAAACCGCATCGCTTGCTAGAGTAATTCTATAGTAGGCGCAACCTTCATCCGTCTTCAACGTGACGGCGCTGAAGACGTAAGTGATGGAGCGTTCGACTTTGCTTACTGTCTATAGACGGCGAGTAGATTTCCGACTTGAATGAAAAAGCTGATGGCCGGTTTAAGAATCCTTTTATCATTAATCCTCTTCTGCTCAGTGGCCGGGCCGCATCGCGCGCTCTCGCAACAGGGCAGTGGTGTCGCCTCACAAAAAGGGACGATCAAAACTGAAGCCGGGCAAAAGCTGGACGAGCTTTTAGACAGATACGTGATGTACGGATTCAGCGGCGCAGTCCTCGTCGCGAAGGATGGGCGGATCATCCTCAACCGTGGCTATGGGCTGGCGAATAAAGAGCAGGGAATCGTTAATACTTCGGAGACGATCTTTCCCATCGGTTCTCTGACAAAGCAGTTCACGGCCGCTGCCATCCTACGGCTTGAAATGCAGGGCAAGCTAAGCTCTGCGGATTTAGTCAGCAAACATCTGGGCCAATTCCCGCAGGACAAAGCCGGGATGACGCTGCATCACCTGCTGACACATACTTCGGGCTTGATCTCCGACGGCGCGAACGCGCAACTCCCACTTGAAAATCGCGACGAGTACATCGAAGCGGTCAAGCGCACGCAGTTAAAATTTGCGCCCGGCGAAAAATACAGCTACTCGAACGTCGGCTACAACCTGCTGGCCGCCGTCGTCGAAAAAGTATCCGGCATCTCTTTTGAAGATTACCTGCAACAACAACTATTCCAGCGCGCAGGCATGAAGATGACGGGCTTCGTCGGCAAAAAGAGTTGGAGTGATAAAAAGCGTATGCGTGATTCTCTCATCGCTCTGGGTTACGAGCCAGCCGCCATCGGTTCGAGCAGCGCCACGCGTGCCGAGCGGCCTCAGCCATCGAAATGGGATGATCGCGGCGCGGGCGGCGTCTTAACGACGACGGGCGATCTCTTTAAATGGTATCGCGCCCTTGAAGGCACACGCCTGCTTTCCGCGACCGCCAAAAAAAAGCTCTACACGCCGAACCTGGGTGATTACGCATACGGCTGGGAAATAAAAAAGACGGAGCAGGGAACGCCCATCATTCAACACGGCGGCGACGTGCTCGGCTATCAGAGTTGGTTCGCAGCCTATCCTCAGGAGAAACTTCTGATCATTACACTCATCAACAATCGCATGCGCTGGCGAACTCTGCTGACGACCACACTGGCGCGCGCCGCACAGGGAAAGCCTTATGAGCTGCCGCCTGCGCTGATCACTATGAAGAGCGCGGAGCTGGAACGCTATGCAGGCGCTTATCAACTGCCGACGGGCGGAAGAATCCACGCATGGACGGACGAGGGAGCTTTCCTGATAGGGGCTGAAGGGCAGGACGCCGTCAACCTGCTCTCGCGCGCGCCGGAAAAGGATATGGCTCTTCACAACGGCTTGAATGCGAGAGTGGATGGCATCATCTCGAAATTCCGCGCGGGAGATTTCTCAGACCTTCAGCAATACTCCGGAACTGCAAAGCCTTCGGCCTATGCCGCAGATGTTCAGCAATGGTGGGAGACGTTCGTCCGCAACAACGGGGCGGCGAAGTCGCACACCATACTTGGGACGGCGCGCAGTCGTACAGGTCACAGCGTGACGTTCGTCCGCGTCGAGTTCGAGCGCGGCGTCAAGGTGCTTCGCCTTCTCTGGCTAAGCGACATGATGGTCGGACACGGCTCCGGCGTCCCGAGACCTGCGCTTTCACAATATCTGCCGGAGTCGCCCACAAAATTCACCTCGTTCGATATTCTTACCTCGCAGATGACGCGCGTCAGCTTCGAGCTGGATAGCGAGGGACGAGTGATAGCAATGAGGCTGCCATCCCCGACCGGAGAGATAGTCGCACGTAAGATGCAGTGATGTATGCGTTCGTCAATTCAACTCCGCCTTGAAATTTCTCTGCCTGCTTTCCGCTTCCAGACTTTCCACCGCACCACTAGCACGCACACGCGCGCTCGCTGGCGCGCCTGTGATAAAGTGCCTCCTGTCTGATCGGCGCAGGCGAGTTGCGGCCCTGCATGCTTGAGATAGCCCAACCGAAGCGCGCTTGATTCAAAGTGATGATCGAAGAACAGCAACTCAAATTTGAAAGCGGCGCTGATGGAGGCGAAGCTGAGACCGGGCCTTCTCGCGCTCTTTCTGCGGTTGCGCGAAGTAGATTGTCTTATCTGCTCATCGCCAAATCAATCGCCGAGGCAGCTTTCGTCGCGGTGCTCGCGCTGGTCTTTTACTTCACGGCTTTCCCTCCCTTCTATCGCGGCTGGGGAGAAGCGACCGCCGACGCGCGTATTGCGGGGTGGGCCGTCAACGAGGCTGCGCCATGGGATCGCGTAGAGGTTTATCTCTTTATTGACGGCAATTTCGTCGCGCGTGGTGTGGCAAATCTCTCGCGTCCGGATGTGTCTGCTTCGGGCTACGCGAAGGACGAGTGGCATGGCTACATCTTCGATCTCCCGCCGCTCGGAAAGGGAGAACACGAGGCGCGCGTCTACGCCATACACGAAAGCGCTGAAGGTGCGCGCCGTACTTTGCAGCTTCTGGGAAACCCTATACCGTTTCGCTTGGAAGCGGACGCGACGGGAAGCCTGCGCGCCGTCACAAATAAGGATTGAGCGCGAAGCATTCAATGAGAAGCTAGATGATGTCGACCGAAGATAAAAAGTACGATGGAATAAAGGCTGCCCGCGCGGACGAACGCGCTCTGGCCGGATGGGAGATCGTCTCTGTCACCACGTCGTTTCTGATCGCGGCCTGGTTGATCCTGCCGTTTACTGGAAACGACAAAGTTGTCTGGGCCATCCCCATCATCTTCGCTTTTATTCTGATGCTGGCCTCACATCGTGCGCGAAAAGAGTCAGCCCGCGAGGTTGGGTGGCGTCTGGACAATTTTGGAGAGGCTTTGCGACTGCTCATCATCCCTGTACTGTGCGTGGCGCTGTTGATCTTTCTCGCTGCTTGGTGGATGGGGAGTCTGCGGCTGGAGGGAACGCAATTCAGGCCGCGTTTTTTGCTGTTACCCGCCTGGGGATTTGTGCAACAGTACGTCATGCAGGGCTTTATCAACAGGCGCGCACAAATTCTCTGGGGACGCGGCTGGCCTAGCGTGCTGCTCGTCGGACTCGTCTTCGGGCTCTTACATCTGCCGAATCTATGGCTCACGGCCGTCACATTCTTGGGCGGCGTGATTCTGGCCTATATCTACCAGCGCGTTCCCAACCTGCTGGCGCTGGCCCTGGCGCACGGCCTGGTCTCTCTGCTGCTGGTCTCAAGCCTCCCGCCGACGGCTCTTCACAGCATGCGCGTAGGGTTCAAGTACTTTCAATAAAAGGGTTTGACTCATTCCGCTGCGTCCTTTAAACGGGCTGTCTCCCCCTCGTTTATCAGATGTAGGGCTTATGTATATTTTGTCCTGTACGTGTTGAACAATGATTGCTATAATCCTCTCGCCTTGCAAGAGAGCAGGTCGGGCGGTCGCTGCTTCGCCTCAAAGGTGAAGGAGAGGAAAGTCCGAACACTACAGGGCAGCGAGCCCGCTAACGGCGGGGCGTCTGTCAACGGTCTCGACCTGAACAGTGTTGGTTTCAACACTTTCGGACGAGGGCGTGGACGGGCGACGACAAGTGCAACAGAAAACAGACCAGCCAGCGGACAGACGCGCATTCCCCTTTGGGGGTTTGCGTGGCTGTTGCGGGTGATGGGTGAAATGGTGCGGCCTCCTTCGTGGGGCTTAATGTAAGAGCGCACCGGCGCGCGTGGTGACACGTCGCGGCCAGGCAAACTCCTCGCAGTGCAAGACCAAATAGGGAGGCGTCACACAGGGCTGCCCGCCCGAGCAGACCAAGTAGTCGAGCTTTAAAAGGTTCGGCCACAGTCTCACGACCTCCGGGTAGGTCGCTCGACCCATTCGGCAACGTATGGGCTAGATGAATGATCGCCGCTCCGATCCGCTGATCGGAGAACAGAATTCGGCTTACAGACCTGCTCTCAAATTGCATGGCTTAAAGTAAAAAAGCATTCCAGCCACGGTCGAGCGCGAAGTAATCTTTCGTCCGATCTAACAAATTATTTCAACGGAGAGGCACAGAGGTAAGATGGCAAACCGAAAAGGGGTTTTCATCGGGGCATACGTGCCAAATCAACTGAAGGAAGCGTTGCAACAACGCGCCAAGGCAGAGCATCGCACGCTCTCGCAGGAGATCACAAGGATATTAGAGGAAGCCATCAAGGGGCGCAGGCTTCCGCCCGGATTCGTCGACCGGCGCAACGAAGCTTCCGGCCCGCGCCGCCGCTCCTCAGACCCGTTGCCACGCCGTCGCGTCAACGATGTGTCGCCCTCCACGTCCGATTCCGCGTCGGGCGGCGATGATTAATCCAAGGAGCAACGTGCCTGCAATGTGAGCAGACCTGTCTTGAACACGGTCTCACGACGGGCTTAAGTAAAAGCCGCATCGCCCCGCTTTAGTTCTATAGCCGACGAAAGACGCGCGCCGCTTTCACCACAGAAGCGGCGCGCGTCGCGTTTTAATGATGCTTTTGCTACACTTTGCTCATCACTTGAGAGCCAGAGCAAATCATCAATCGTGAACAAGTACAATATTCTCTACGGCATCATCGGCCTTCTAGCGGGCTTTATCATCGGCTTTGTCTTCGCCAACCAGACGAATCGCGGCGCGTTAAATAACCCTGCGCGCACCTCTCAGGCAAACTCTGCACGCACAAATGCACAGCCAGCGGACACGGCGGGCGCAGCGCAAACCTCCACCGCTAACAGTCGACCGGGCACGCCTTCCGAAGCGGAGATTCGTGACGCGATTGCCAAAGCGGACGCGCGCCCGGAAGATGCTTCGCTGCAAAGAAACTTCGGAATGGTGCTCTATCGTTATGCGAGCCAAACGCAGAACGCGGCCTTTTTGCCGGACGTGGCGCGCATGCTCAAACGCGCCTCGGATGCCAATCCTCAAGACCGTGATCTGCTGGTTGCGCTGGGCAATGTCTTTTTCGACATCGGACAGGCGTCCGATCCCGCACGCTTTGCCGAAGCGCGCGAGTATTATCTGAAAGCCTTGGAGATCAAGCAGGATGATGTCAACGTGCGCACAGACCTTGGCCTGACCTATTATTTCGGTCAGCCTTCAGACCCGCAGCGCGCCATCGCAGAGTATCGTAAATCGCTCGCCATCGACGCGCGACACGAGCCGACGCTGCAAAACCTGGCCACAGCCTTGATCGCCGCTGGCAAATCTGAAGAGGCACAGAAGACCATTGACCAGCTCACGAGCTTGAACCCTGCGAATCCTTCGCTGCCGGATTTGCGCGCGCAGATGGCCCAGAGCAAAAATAAGACGCGGGAGTAAGTTTGAAATACTTTCTCATTCTGATTGCGCTCGCACTCTTCGGAGCGTTTATCTACTGGCGTTTGAGGCCGTACATCGCGACGGCGCGCCGCGTCTTAGGGTTTATGCGCGACCTGCGCCGCGTCAACGCAACCGCCTCAACGAACGAATCTGTCCGGCGCTCCTCAACGGAAAACGAGAAACTCGTTCGCTGCCAGTCCTGCGAGACCTGGATTCCATCCACGCGCGCCGTCGTGCTCAGTCGTTCGAGACGCGCCGCTGCTTCCTCCTACTACTGCTCGCATGCTTGTCTTGAGCGCGCCGCCGAAGCCAATCAACCTGCAAAGCAGCGCCGTAGAGAACAGCGCTAGCCGCACTTTCAGGCTAAACCTTTTCGCACACGCTCACGCTCGACCTCTTCCGGCAGCGCATTGCCTGCTTCATGCACGGCCCTGTCCGTGTTGGTGAAGAAAAGAATAATCATCCCGGCGACGAAGAAAAAGATCAGCGACAGCACCGCCTGACGGTAAGAGCCCGTGCTCGCGACGACGATGCTGAAGACGAGCGGGCCTATCCATGACGTGCCGCGTTCCGAGATTTCATAAATGCCGAAGAACGATGCCTCGCGCCCCTTCGGAATCATTCTTGAAAAGAGCGAGCGTGAAAGCGCCTGCGAGCCGCCGAGCACGATGGCGATCATCCCGGCCATCACCCATGCCTGTCGCATCGATTGCAGAAAACCGTAAGCGTAAATGACAATCCCCGCCCAGATCACAAGCGAGATCAGGATCGCATTCTTCGTCCCCAGCCAGTGCGCTATTCTTTCAAAAAGCAAAGCTCCACCAATGCCGACAAACTGCACCATCAGGAAGATGCCTAGCAGGAATGATTGCGGTGCTTCCATTCCGCGCGCGACGAAAAGTTCCTGCGCCAGAAAGACGGACGCCGCGCCGATCACTGTTTGAATACCGTCGTTGTAGAGCAGATAACCGATCAGATATTGCAGCGTGTGACGCAGACGAAACAGCTCGCGCGCCGTCGAGCCAAGCTCTGTAAAGCCTATGGTCAAAAAACTCTTGCCCTCCGGCAAAGAGCGTGCAGCCGCGCGCGTCTTTAACCTCGTGAAAGTGATAATCGCGAACCCGCCCCACCACAGACCCGCCGACAAAAGGGAAAGCCGCACGGCCATGCCCGTCGAGATGCCAAGGCGTGGCGCGACGGCGACGAAGACGAAATTCAGAGCCAGCAGCAGCCCTCCGCCCAGGTAACCGAGCGCGAAACCGCGACTCGAAACCTTATCGCGTTGATCTTCGGTCGTAATCTCCGGCAAAAATGCGTTGTAGAAAACGACGGACGCGCCGTAACAGATATTGGCGATGATAAAAAACAGAGCGCCGATCAGGTAAAAGCGCCCGGCGGTGAAATAGAGCAGGCAGGTAGCCGTGACGGCGATGTAACAGAAGATCGCCATCAAACGCTTTTTCAAATGCGAGTAATCCGCGATTGATCCCAGAATCGGTAAGATAAAAACTTGAGAGAAAACCGACACCGAGACGGCAAAGGTTGAAAGCGACTTTGCCGTGACAGCGCCCAGAAAACCGAAGTCGAGCACCACACCGTTATCGCCGACGGATGCTTGCGCCAATCTAGTCAGATACGGGCCGAAGAGAGAGCCCACCACGGTCGTGAAAAAAGCGGAGTTGGCCCAGTCGTACATCAACCAGCCGAAGACTTCGCGCGGATCATTCTTCTCTTCCAAAGCTTTCGCCGAAACGTTCATCGGTTGGTCAGTGTCTCCTCGCTTAGCACTTCGACAATGGCGGGCGTAATATCCGCCAGACTGCGCACGCGACTAGCAACCGCGTGGCGCGCCACGCCCCAGACAAGCGTCGGCACTTCGTTGAGCGTGTGGTTGCGCAACGAGAGGTCTTCGATATTACCGTGATCGCTTGTCAGTATGACGGTCGTCCGCCTCAGATCAAGCCGGGCAAGCACTGTGCGCAAATACCTCGCAAGGTTCGGAAGATAAACCCGCGCGGCGTCCATGTCCTGCGCGTGGCCGATCTTATCCGTGATGAAGTATTCGTAGAGAGTGAAACGATGCTCGGCGACCACGCTTGCGAGCACCTCTGCGGCCTCTTCCGGCGTGCGATGAGTAACATCTTCGCCACGCTCTATGAGAAAAGCGTTGGTGAAATCCATAAAGACGGCGCGGCCACGTCTTAAATCATCCAGGTCTCGAAAGCTCATCCCGGCGGCTTCGACCGCAGCGGTCGTGGCGGAGACCCATCGCGGGCGCGTCTCGAAAAATCTCTGCGTGTAGGCATTGGCGAATGCGTTTGGGCCAATGCCCGCGCGCTTGAGCTGTAGAAAGATCGAATGCTCTTGAAGAATATCTCTCAGCGCCTGATTGGGAAATCCCTGCTTGTGATAACCCAGGAGCGCGGGCGCGTTGACGCCCGTCAGGATGGTCGTTTGACCTGACGCGCTTTGCGGTCGGCCCTCTACGCCGAGCCGCGCGTCCGTGCGCGCCAGCAATCCGTCATGAATAAGTTGCGGCTCTTCATCCTGAAAGACGGCGAGCGGAGCAGCCTCGTCTCCGAGTGCGTCCAGAGGATTCTGTGGCCCACGCGCGCCGATTCCCAATCCGTCAACGAAGAAAAGAAGTACAGGCATTGGTCGCGATGAATAACATTCATCAGCCGCCGAGCGCAAGGCCGGAAAGCGGAAATAGATAGAAAGTAATGAAGAAGTCCCGAAAGCGCGTCAGAGTTAAGCCCCGTGAGGGGCTTAGGCTTCAGTGACTTTAATTTGCCGGGCGCGAAAATCGCTCGCCTTCTTGAAGCAGCCCGCGCTCGCGATACAGGCGCAGCTTGTTGTGAAGAGTCTTGAGGCTGATTCCTAAAAGCTCTGCGGCGCGCGTCTTATTATTCTCGGTCTTATGCAGCGTGCGCAGGATCATTTGTCGTTCCATCTCTTCGATGGGCGTGCCGATGGGTAAAGAGATTGTATCTTCGTTGCGGACGCGCTCGCGCTGTTCGACAGGGTAAGGCGCGAGATGATGGCGCTCGATCTCTTCGCCGGAGCAGATGATGACCGCGCGCTCGACGACGTTGCGTAGCTCCCTCACATTGCCGGGCCAGTAGTGAGAGCGCAGGGCTTCAAGTGCCGCCTGTGAAAAGAAGCGTGCAGGGCGCTGGTGACGCTCTGCCAGTTGCGTGACGAGGTGTTGGGCAAGGAGCGGCAGATCGCTTTTGCGCTCGCGCAACGGGGGCATCTCAATCGCGATGACGTTGAGACGATAAAGCAGGTCTTCGCGAAATTGCCCCTGGCTGACGGCCTCGTGCGGATTCTTGTTGGTGGCCGCGAGCAGCCGCACGTCGACCGGAATCTCCTGTGTGCTGCCGAGCCTGCGAACAGTTCTTTCTTCAAGCACGCGCAGCAGCTTTGCTTGCAGCAACGTCGGCATCTCGCCGATCTCGTCTAGGAGCAGCGTGCCGCCGTTAGCCAACTCGAAACAGCCATGACGCCGCGTCGCAGCGCCCGTAAAAGCCCCCTTTTCGTGGCCGAACAGCTCGGATTCCATCAACGTCTCAGGAATGGCCGAACAGTTGATGGCGACGAATTGTGCGTTCTTTCGCGGGCTCAGGTTATGAATCGTGCGCGCGACCAATTCTTTGCCCGTGCCGGATTCGCCTGTGATAAGGACGGAAGCCGAAGAAGGCGCGACCTGTTCAATCAGGGCGTAGATTTTCCGCATAGAGTCGGAGTTGCCGACCAACTCGCCGAACGCGCCACGGTCGCGAAGTTGACGGCGCAGGGCTTCGTTCTCGCGGCGCGTCTCGCCGTAAGCCATCGCGTGCTCGACGACGATCCTCAGCTTGTACATGTCAATGGGCTTTTCAAAGTAGTGATACGCGCCCTCGTCCTGAATAGCGCGCAGCGCCATCTCGACCGAACCCTGTCCTGTAAGAAGGATGACGGCCATCTCCGGATGATGCTCGCGCAGCTCGCGCAGCAGACCGAAGCCGTCGAGCCTCGGCATCATTACGTCCGTGAGGACAACCGAAGGGCGAAATTCTTCAGCACGCCGGAGTCCGGCCACGCCATCGGCTTCCGCCACGGCCTCGTAACCCCACGCATCGAGCTGTTCGCGCAGGACACTGGCTACGACCGGCTCATCATCGACAATCAGAACGCGCCCCTTTGCCATACGTGGAAGTTTAGCATACGAACGAAGGGATGAGGGCGGAGGGATGAGGGATGAAAGCGGGGCGATGTTAATTGAATCATTGGGCTAATACAGTATTGCTTTCATTCTTCCGCCTTCATCCTTCATCCTTGCTGTTGTAGTAATCGGCGATTGCGCGCGCGAGCGCAGGGATGGTGTATTCGTCCGGCTGAATGTCTGTGTTGAGACCGTAGCGTGCGGCGGTCGCGGCCGTGATGTCGCCGATGCAGGCGATGCGTACGCCCTTGAGCAATTCGCTCAAGTCTGTCGTCTCGAACATCAGCGCGAAATTGTTGACGGTCGAAGAGCTGGTAAAGGTGATGCAATCGACAGCGCCGCCCGTGAGCATCGCCTCGACGCGGCCACGCTCGGAAGAGTTGGGTTGGACTGTGCGATAAGCCGGTACTACGTCGGCGCGTGCGCCCGCAGCGATGAGAGCGCGCGGCAGATAATCACGCGCAACGGCCGCGCGCGGTATCAAAAAGTTCTGGCCGCGCAGATTCTCCTCGCCGCCTAGAAAGAGTGCGAGCGCTTCAAAGACACCCTCGGCCTTAAACTGTGCCGGGATGACATCGACGTGAACGGAAGCCTCCCGCAAACGCTCTGCGGTCGCATCGCCGATGGAGCAGACGCGCAGGTCGTCCAGCTCGCTCCTGTCACGCCCGCTTTCAGTCAGGCGACGCAGAAAATGATCGACGCCGTTGACGCTGGTAAAGATCAGCCAGTCGTAGCCGTAGAGATTATCAATCGCTTCGTCCAGCGGCTGGTAACTCTCCGGCTCGACGATCTCAATGGTCGGACATGCGAGCACACGCGCGCCGTAGCCTTCAAGCTCGCTGATAAAGTCCGCAGCCTGTGCCCTTGCGCGCGTAATGATCACGGTGCGCCCGGTCAAGGGTTTGAATGACTGCTGCATTGTCTGTGGTGGAATGCTGACCTTGCCATCAACCATCGCGGAATAAATTGCTCGGAAGATTTTTGGTTTAAGTAATCATCCCGGCGAGCAGCGAGTTTGCTCCGCGTTCGAGTAAGCGGCCTGCCAATGCCTCGCCCAGTTGTGCTGCCTCAGATGCTTCACCCTTGATCGTTTCACGCAGCAGAGTTTCACCACCCGGCGCTGCCACCAGACCATCAAGCCTTAAATGATTTTCATAAACCACTGCATGCGCGGCGATAGGCAACTGGCAACCTCCGCCAAGCGCGCGAAGCAGAGCGCGCTCTGCTGTGCAGGCGGCACGCGTTGGCCCATGATCGAGCGGCGCAAGCGAATCTTGAATCTCGGCGTCATCCGAGCGTATCTCAATGGCTAAAGCGCCCTGTCCCACCGCCGGGAGCATTTTTGCCGGTCGAATGTGCTCGCTGATGCGATGTGCGAATCCCAGACGGCTGAGACCTGCTACGGCCAGGATGATCGCATCGTATTCACCGGCATCTAATTTTCGCAGCCGCGTATCGACATTCCCGCGCAGCTCTTTAATCCTCAAATGAGGATGTAAATGCTTCAGTTGGGCCAACCGTCGCGGGCTTGAAGTTCCGACGACAGCCCCTGCGGGCAAAGTGTCCAGAGATGTACAGATTCTCCCAACGTCTTCGCGCAGCACCAGAGCATCGCGCGCATCTTCGCGTTCGGTGATGGCCGCGATGGTTAAGCTTGCGGGTAGTTGTGTGGGCAAATCCTTGAGCGAGTGAACGGCCAGATCAATGCGGCGGTCGAGCAGGGCTTCCTCTATCTCTTTAGTGAAGACGCCTTTTCCTCCGATGACGGAGAGCGGCACGTCTTTCAACGTATCGCCGCTGGTCTTGATGATCTCTATGTGAACTTCCGTCTGCGCCGAGAGAGCTGCGAGCTTTGAGCGCACCCATTCAGCCTGCCAGAGAGCGAGCCTTGATCCGCGCGAGCCGATGATGAGACGGTTTTTCATCCGATCAGGAGATCAGCCTTGTGTGAATTGCGAGCGGGATTAAAAGTCTGTTTCAGCGTCGCTTTCATCGCCAGCGAGCCCGACGACATCGCCCTCTGTCTCAAGGCCAAAGATTTCTCGCCAGGCGCGAATGTTCTCGTCATCGCCGCTATCGTATGAGCGACGCATGCGGTGGATCAGCGGGTGCGAGATTTTATTGACGGTTGATAAAAGCAGCGCTTCGATGGCTTGCTCCTGCTCGGGCGTGAGTTGGCCCAGCCGACTGCGCTGGCGCTTGAGCTGGTCGCGCGCGATGTCTTGCAGCTTCTGGCGCAGAGCACCGACCGTCGGGCCTATATCTAGCGCGCGCAGCGCCTGCTGAAATTGCATCACCTCTGATTCAACGATCAGCTCTGCGCGCTCCGCTTCGCGTTCGCGCTCGCGTATGTTCGAGGCGATGAAGGCTTCCAGATCGTCTATGTCGAAGACGAAAAGATTGCTGAGTTGGCCCACCGCCGGGTCAATGTTGCGCGGGACGGAAATGTCTATCAGAAACGACGGGCGATTGCGTCGCCTCTCAAGTGCTTCGCGCGCCATCGCGGGCGTGACCACGTAATCGGGCGCGCCCGTCGAACAGATGACCACGTCCGCTTCCGAGAGATGCTCTGTCAGACGCGCAAAGTCCATGGCCTCGCCGCCGAATTCCTGAGCAAGCTTGTGCGCCGCATCGTCCGTGCGATTCGAGACCATGACGCGCGCAGCCCCTGCGTTGATGAGGTGACGCAAAGCCAGCTCGGCCATCTCGCCCGCGCCGATCAAAAGAACTGTCCTGCCTTTGAGAGAGCCGAATATCTTGCGCCCAAGCTCGACCGCCATGTAGCTGATCGAGACGGCGTTGGCGGCAATCCCCGTTTCGGAGCGCACGCGCTTGGCGACGCGGAAAGCATGATGCACCAGCCGATTAAGAACACGACCGGCAGTGCCCGTCTCGACCGCCAGCGAGTAAGCGCGGCGCACTTGGCCCAAGACCTGCGGCTCGCCGACGACCATCGAATCCAGGCTTGAGGCGACGCGAAAGATATGGCGCACAGCTTCATCGTCGGCGTGGCTATAAAGATGTTCCTTGATTGACTCGGGCGAGAGTGTGCGCGCCTCGCTCAGGAAACGGCTGATGCGCTCAGTGCCCTCAATGGCGCTCTCCCCTGCGGTCGCCGTCAGGACTTCGACACGATTACAGGTCGAGACGATCAATCCTTCACGCACGACTTCTCCATCGACGAGCGAGCGCAAACCATCGGCGCACGCTTCGTCAGAGAAGGCCAGACGCTCGCGCACCGCCACGGGTGCGGTCTTATGATTGAGTCCGACGAGTACGATAGACATTCGATCAGTTTTCAGTTTTCAGCAGTCAGTTTTCAGTAAAAGCAGTTTGTCTTTGCTTAAAACTGAAAACTAAAAACTGTTTCTCACCCGAACACGTGATACGTTCCCATCAAGCGTGTGCCGAAGAAGGTGCAAAGGACTAGTGCAAAGCCTGCGACGCCGAGCCATGCTGCGCGGCGTCCGCGCCATCCAGCGCTGGCGCGATAGACGATCAGCGCCAGGTAGAGCATCCACGTCAGGGCGGAGAAAATCTCCTTCGGATCATTGTGCCACAGCCGACCGTTGAGTGACGATGACCAGAGCATCCCCGTCGCGATGCCAAGCGTCAAGAGCGTCAGGCCGATTCCAGCGGCATGACTGGCGATCTCGTTAACGGTCGAAAGCGACGGCAGCCTATGAAAAAATGCGCCGAACGTTTTCAGCTTCAGCTCGCGCTCCTGCACCAGATACATAATGCTCGCGATAAAGACTACGAAAAAAGAGGCGTACGCGAACGCCAGCATCGTCGCATGCAGTGGAAAGAGCCAGGCCGCTCCGCCGTCTGTCATAGTACCCGGCGTCGTTGCCTTACTGCGAATCACCATCGCGGCGAAGGTCAGCAAAGCGACGAGCGGGAGCGTAAAACTACCCAGCGCCGTCGCGCGATAACGGCTCAGGGTCAAAAGAAAAGTGACGACCAGCGTCCATGCCAGAAAAGAGAGTGTCTCGCGCAGGCCGAAGAGCGGGTAATGGCCCTCCTGCGTCCAGTCTATAATGAGCGAAGCCGTGTGCAGCATAAAGCCTATGGCGAGCGAAAGAAACGCCACGCGCTCGACCGCGCGACGTTTGTTGACGAACGCTAAAACGGAATGAATCGCCGCCACGACATAAGCGGCGAGCACCGCGAGCAGGAGTGGTTTCATCGCTTGCGCACCAGAGCTTTCAGCACGAGCCGTATTGTAATTGATCTGGAAAACCTGCGGCAAGGCGGGCCGGGCAAGACCTGAGGAACTTAGAATAACGGGTCAGTTTGAAATCGAGTGTGATAATGATTGCTATTAATCACAGAGGCACAGAGGGCACAGAGTTTACACAGAGACTCGTCTAACTCTCTGTGCTTCCTCCGTGGTCTCTGTGTCTCTGTGGTGAGTTTCAGCGCGCCACATACTCAATTATCCAAGCTGACCCTCTACCGGGCTTGTCCATCTTTCGCACACGTGCTAGTTTCAGAGCAAAAAAAAGGAGCGACCTGGAGCGGTGGATTTTGAGCTTTCCGAAGAGCAGCGGATGGTGCAGGCTTCTGTCCGGGAATTTGTGGCAGCCGAAGTCGCGCCGCGCGCACACCTGTACGACGAAGAGTCACGCTTTCCGCGCGAGCAGTTAAAGGGCCTGGCCGAGATGGGCCTGCTCGGGATGATTATTCCGGAGGAGTGGGGCGGGGCGGGCTTCGACACGGTCGCCTATGCGCTCGCCCTCGAAGAGATCGCGCGCGCGGACTCTTCTGTCTGCGTCATCGTCGGCGTGACCAACTCCGTCTGCTGCGGCCCGATCCTCGCATTCGGCACGGACGAGCAGAAGAAAAAATATCTTGTGCCTTTAGCGCGCGGCGAAACCCTCGGAGCCTTCTGTCTTTCAGAGCCGCAGGCCGGGTCTGATGCGACAAATCTTCGCACGCGAGCCGTGCGCGACGGCGACTCGTACATCATCAACGGCACTAAATCGTGGGTCACGAGCGGCGGCGAGGCGCAGACTTATATCGTCATGGCCGTGACCGGTCGTGACGACGGCAAATCGCGCGTGACGGCTTTTATCGTCGAGGGCGATAGGCCGGGCCTCACGGTCTCCGCCATCGAGCACAAGATGGGCCAACGCGCTTCGCAGACAGCAGAGATGAGCTTTGTGGATGTGCGCGTGCCCGCTGAGAATGTGCTCGGCGGCGAGGGCAACGGCTTGCGCGTCGCCTTCAACAGCTTGGACGACGGGCGTATAGGCATTGGCGCGCTCGCGACGGGGATTGCCGAGGGCGCTCTTACAGAATCTCTGAAATACGCCAAGGAGCGTCAGGCGTTCGGCCAACCCATCGCGGAGTTTCAGGCGATTCAATTCAAGCTCGCCAACATGGCGACAGAGACGGAAGCAGCGCGCTTGTTGACGCTGCGCGCCGCAGCGATGAAGGACGCGGGCCATAAGCGCACGGGCTTTTACGCAGCGATGGCGAAACTCTACGCCTCCGAGACGGCCAATCGCGTCTGCGCCGACGCCGTACAGATACACGGCGGCAACGGTTTCTCGCGCGATTACCCGGTCGAGAGAATGTACCGCGATGCGCGCGTCACGACCATCTACGAAGGCACCAGCGAGATTCAACGCATCGTCCTCTCAAGAGGAATACTTAAGGAGGGATGAAGGATGAGGGATGAGGGATGAAATGGGTTGAATGAATTGCTCATTGAATTACATATTCAATAGCTCTTCTTTCATCCCTCATCCCTCCGCCCTCATCCCTTAGCTATGTTGGCTGATCGAAACGACGCTTGGGAGTTGCTGTGCGAATACACTAAGGGCGATAGCCTGCGTAAGCATGCGCTGGCCGTAGAGGCTGCGATGCGCGCCTGCGCAGTGCGTTATGGCGGGCCTGAGGCTGACGTGGACGAATGGGGCATCGTCGGTCTGCTGCATGATTTCGATTATGAAGCATTCCCGAACCCGGAAGGCGGGCATCCGTTCAAGGGCGCGACGATCATGTGCGGGCGCGGCTATACTGATCGTATGATTCGCGCGATCATGGGCCATGCGGACTACACTGGCGTGCCGCGTGATACTTTGATGGCGCGTGCGTTGTTTGCGACGGACGAGTTGTGCGGCTTTCTGGTCGCGTGCGCGTTGGTTCGCCCCACGCGCAGCCTTGATGATCTGGAGGTCTCTTCGGTCAAGAAGAAGCTCAAGGACAAAGCCTTCGCGCGCACGGTCAATCGCGATGATATACGGCAGGGCGTGGCCGAGCTTGAGGTCGATTTGGACGAGCACATACGCTTTGTGATCGACGCGCTACGCCCGCTGCAAAAAGAGATTGGGCTTGGCCCACGCGAACAGTCAGAAACGGCTTGAGGGATAAACAAACGACGCCCATCGCCGCTCGTGTGGGTTCAAATATTCTGCCGAGTCCGTCAGACTATCCGACGTTGCGGCGCGGCGCGGGGTCTGTCGTGGGCTCGGGCTTTGAAAGAAATATAGAGCTGAAGATGAGGATGGAAAGCGTCAGAAACGCGGCGAAGAGCACGGTCAGCATCGCCTGCACCTGACGACGGCGCGCCGTATGGCGGTAGACGAAAATGGCTGCCCCTGTGATCGCCGCGAACGGGATCAGCAGAGTGCCCAGAGCAAATGTGTCCGGCTCAAGGAGACGGCGGGGCGAGCCGGAAAGTCCTGCGATGATCGCCAGCGGAAAGCCCGCGCCGATCACCGTGGCGACGAGCGAGGCAGTCAGTAATAGCTTCCAGCGCATGCGGCGTTGGTTTCACGGCGGTCAGTTCGGGCTTTCCGCACTGCTCCTTTTTCATTGATAGCAGCGAGGCTTTTGAACGGCTGAGCCCAAGCATACCACAGCAGTCGTGAGTGACAAGTGATAAGTGACGAGAAAATGAAAGGTAAAGACTGACGAGTGCGCCGTCGACAGGTGATAAAGCTTTTATTAACTTGTCACTCATCACTCGTCACTGACTAAAATGGTTACGAGAAACGCGCTCCTCTACCTGTCACGCCGCGAAGGGCTCAAGGATTTCGCGACGCGCTTTCGCCCGTTCAAGAAAATGACCACGCGTTTTGTCGCGGGCGAGGACATAGAAGAAGCCATCAGTGCCATACGCGAGATCAACAGTAAAGGCTGCACGGCGTCCTTCGATCACCTCAACGAATCCGTCACGAGCGCCGAGGAGACCGAAGCGGAAGTAAAGGAATATCTGAACATCCTGGCTCGCATAGATGACACTGGCATTCGCTCGAACGTTTCCATCAAGCTCACGCAGTTCGGCCTTGAGATAGACCCTGAGCTGGCCTATCGCAATGCACGCGAAATAGTGGCGGATGCGGCGCGGCGCGGAAACTTCGTACGCGTGGATATGGAGGGCTCTGCGGTCACGCAGGTGACGATAGATATTTTCAAGCGTCTGCGCGCGGAGTTCGGTCTCAACGATGTCGGCATCGTCCTGCAATCCTACCTGCGCCGCACCTTTGACGACGCGGTCGATATTCTTCGAATACCTGCGCGCATACGCATCTGCAAGGGCGCGTATAATGAGCCGCCCGAAGTTGCTTTTCCGGACAAGAAGGATACGGACGATAACTATGTGCGCGTGATGAAGCTGCTGTTACAGTCCGGCGTGTATCATGGCATTGCGACGCACGATCCGAACATGATCAACGAGACGATTCGCTTTATGCGTGCACAGGGAATCAAAAAGGATGCTTTCGAGTTTCAGATGCTTTACGGCGTGCGCCGCGATCTTCAAGAGAAACTGGCGCGCGACGGCTACAACGTGCGCGTCTACGTGCCCTACGGCAAACACTGGTATCCGTACTTTATGCGACGCCTTGCCGAGCGGCCCGCTAATATCTGGTTCATTATGAAGAACCTTTTCCGAGGCTGAAACGGGAGCGGAAGACTACAGATGGATAACGTGGCCTGGATTTTATGGACTGTGCTCGGCGTGATCCTGATCATCGCCGAAGTTTTCACGCCGGGCTTTGTGCTGTTGTGGTTCGGCGTCGGCGCGCTGGCCGCAGCCTTCGCAGGGCTCGTCGGCCTGGACAGCCTGCCGCTACAGTTTCTGATCTTCATCTTCGTCTCCGTCGCTCTGACGGCCGCTTCGCGTACCATCTTCATCAACTATTTTTCGCGTGAGAAAAGCGGGATGGATTTGAAGTCCGGGGTGGATGCGCTGCCGGGCAAGATCGGCACGGTCGTCTCTTCGAGCCAGGGCGCGCTCAACGAAGGCGCTGTCAAAGTCTTCGGCTCGACATGGACGGCCTATCCGGCGGAGGGCGAGGAGCCGCTCGAAGCCGGAGAGCGCGTCGAAGTCGAGCGCGTGCAGGGCGCATCAATCTACGTCCGAAGGCTCGATCAAGCGCCCGACTGGCGACAACAGAAATCTCTGAGCGAGGGAAAAGAGCAATCTTAGATTAAATTTCAAATGAGTATCAGGCGAGAAGCAATTCACCACATAGACACAGAGAGCACAGAGGGAGCACAGAGAGTTAAATAGATTCAAACCTCCGTGCTTCCTCCGTGTCCTCTGTGTCTATGTGGTGAGCATTAAATTTTTCTTTCATTCAACTGAAATCTAAAATAGCCGTGAACGTAAGTCAGTAAATTTTCTTGTCAAACAGCAGAACCGGCACAATCCTTCATGTGAAGGACTGCGCCGGTTCTCTCTTGTTTATCTGATACTCGCGCGCTCTTTTATCTCGCTGAGATGGTAAAGATCGCGGCGGGCACTGCGGTTTGCAGATCGTAGCTGTCGATGTTCAGATCGGCCAGACGCTGACCCTGCAACTTGGTGACGATGCGGAAGGGGAACATCATGCAGCTCACTCTTCTGTAATCGCTGCGATCCTCTTCGACCATCACGCGGCTGTTATAGCGCGTCTGGACTTTGCTAATCAGGAAGTTGTTCTTGCTGATATAGAAGCGAACCGTATCGGCTGCGCTGAACTTGACCTCGACGACATAGTTGTTCATCTCGTCGCGTTGGCGCACGGCGAGCAGTGAACCATCAACGGCGCGATTGAGAGTTGAGAAACCCATCAAAGCCCATTGACGCGAGGCCACCGCTTCCGAGACGCGGAATGGATTGCCCGAGAACATACCGCCGCCGCCCGTACCGTCATAGACAAGATAGGTCGGCCCGGCAATGATCCCACCCGCCGGAGCAATTTCGAGTCTGCGACGAAGGTCGCGATCCTGATAGTCCGTGACGTTGAGACGAAGCTCGACCATCCCGGTCACGGCGGTCGCACCGGGAGTGGCCATAGCGGCCACGTTGACGAAACCACCTGAGCGCGCCGTCACGTACTGCAATGCGGAATACTCCGCGCCGCCCTGCGCCACGCGCGTCACGCTCAACAGCTCGCGGCCCGTCAGGTCATCCGCAGAGCTGGGTTGGGTTGTAATGGGAATCGCCAGCGCGCTGATGGCGGCGGCGACAGCTGCAAGAAAAAGAACCTTCTTTTTGATCAAACGTCGAAACATGGTGTGGAAATCCTCCTCATAATCTTTCTGGGCGCATGGCCGCTTTTCTTGTGTGACGGTATGCGCGCGGGCCTTTGCGGGACTCCTCGCGCACGCGCGGGCGGCACTAAGTGCGCTCCGGGGGTCGGGTTGGAGAACAACCCAGGGAAATCAGCCGCCTTGCTCGACCCTCGCGATGTGGACACAAAGGTCTTCGTGCGAGTCGAGCGCGGACTGAAGGGTTGATCATGTGAGCCATCCTCGAACGGATGGAATCCTAGTTCGGGTAAAGGCATGCTGCACGCGTGTCAGATAGCATCCCACCGATTGAAGCAGAAGAACATTCGGGGCGGAGCAAAAGACGCGTGCGACAGCCTGCGAACAGGAAAAGCGCGCCGTCTCTGCGTGATTGGTTCAAATTCGAGCAGGTAAGGCTCAGTGGCCTGCGAATAGAGAGCGAAAAGAAACCTGCTCGCCGTTGGCGCTTCAAGATTTTGAAACGAAACGGATGTTACAGATTGCAAGGCGCGCTTGTCAACATTTTGCTGATCCGTTTTTCGTGAGCCCAAGTGGATGAGCCCTATGGAATCTCTGTGGGTGCTTCGGAGATGGGCGTTTCGGTATCGCCGAGTGTGGCGTCCTCTTCCATCGGAGGCAGCTCGACCGTGATTCGCTCTGTGGCGGGCTCGTCGAGGTCTTCGCCCGTAAAACGAGCCAGGACGACAGTGATGTTGTCTTCGCCGCCGCGATGATTGGCTTCGTCAACCAGCGCGCTACAGGCCGCAGACAGATCGCCTTTGGCCTGCCCGACTATCTTGAGCATATCTTCGGCACGGAGCTTGCCGGAAAGACCGTCGCTGCACATCAGTAGAATATCGCCGCGCCGTATGCGTATCCGCCCTGTCACGGGAGAAAGATCGTTTTGTGCGCCCAGCGCCTGCAAGATAACATTGCGGAACATGTGCGTCTCTGCTTCTTCTTCGCTGATCTGGCCTACGTCTACGAGTTGCTGAACGAGAGATTGATCCTTGGTCGCCAGCCGGATTTGATCGCCGCGCAGCACATAGGCGCGGCTGTCGCCGACCTGCACCAGATCGAGCACGTCATTCTTGACGGCAGCCCCCGTAAAGGTCGCGCCCATACCGCTGCAACGCGTGTCCTCCTGGCTTCTGTGATGAATCGCAAGGTTGGCGTAAACAGTCGCATTGCGCAGGCATTCGACGAGTGGCGTGTCTTCATCACAACCCCCCTCGCCCTCCGCGCCGTCGTCGCCGCCTGTGAGCATCTCGCGCACGGTCTCGACGGCCATGCGGCTCGCCACATCGCCCGCGAGCGCTCCGCCCATCCCGTCGGAGACGACAAAGACTACGCCCTTATCGCCCAGCTCGATATTACGCAGCTTATCGGGCGGCTCTGCGCCGTCGGAACCCGTCCAGGTCAAGCCGCTGGACAGGTCTAGCAGCAGGTAGTTGTCTTCGTTTCCACGCCGTACACGACCAACGTCAGATTTTGCGTGAATCTCTATGATCATATTTTAAGTGACCAGTGACGAGTAACGAGTGACGAGCAGGAGACAAGCATTTAACTTGTCACTCGTCACTTATCACCTGTCACTGTATCTTATTCAGCGCTTGATCCAAATCCGCAATAATATCGTCTACATCTTCGATGCCGACGGAGATACGCACCAGTCCTGCGGTGATGCCGAGCCTGTCGCGCGTTTCCGGCAGGACGGACGCGTGAGTCATCGTCGCCGGATGCGAGATCAAGGACTCGACCCCGCCGAGGCTCTCCGCCAGCGAGCATAGCTTAACAGATTCGAGCACGGTGCGCGCAGCCTCAAGCGAGCCGACATCAAAGGCCACCATCCCGCCGAACCCCTTTTGCTGCCGCTTGGCCAGATCATGCTGGCGGTGCGAGAGCGAGCCCGGATAATAAATCTTCTGCACCTTCGGATGCTCTTCGAGAAAAGCCGCCACGGCGCGCCCCGAAGCGTCGTGCTGCTGCATCCTGAGCGCGAGGGTCTTTGTGCCGCGCAGCACAAGGAAAGAATCGAAGGGCGAGAGGATTGCTCCGGCGCTGTTTTGCACAAAGGCCATCCACTCGGCATCCTTCTCGTCGTTCAAAACGACGATGCCTCCCACTCCGTCCGAGTGCCCGTTCAGGTATTTAGTCGTGGAATGCACCACTATGTCAACACCAAAATCGAGCGGACGCTGTAAATATGGCGACATAAATGTATTGTCGCAGACGACGCGCGCGCCCACGCGGTGCGCTATGTCCGAGACGGCCTGAAGGTCTGTGACGATCATCACAGGGTTAGTCGGCGTCTCAAGAAACACCATCCGAGTGTTCTCTTTGATGGCGGCCTCGACGTTGGCGGCGTCCGACGTGTCTACAAAATCGAACTCGATATTGTAGTTCGCGAGGATGCGCGTGAAGAGGCGAAACGTGCCGCCGTAGGTATTGTCCGAGACGATGACGTGCTCACCCGCTTTGACCAATTTCAGCGTGGCGTCGATGGCCGCCATGCCGGAAGCGAAAGCGTAGCCGAAGCGCGCTCCCTCTAGCGCGGCGATGTTGCGCTCAAGGGCCATGCGCGTCGGATTCTGTGTCCGCGCGTACTCGAACCCTTTGTGGCGGCCCAGGCCCTCCTGCTGGTAAGTAGAGGTCTGGTAGATCGGAACGGTGACAGAACCCGTCGCGGGGTCTTTCTCGTCCTGTCCGGCATGCACGGCTAGTGTGGCGAAACCCATAAATTTAAGAAGTAATCAACAGTCAGTGGTCAGTATTTAGCTTTAGCATACAGCGACAAGCTGAAGGCTGACTACTGGCAACTCGTCATGAAATTGAAGAACCGGCTAATCATTACGGAAATGAGCAGCAAGCGCACAGAAAGTCTGTCAGGTCTGCTAAAGTCGGCATGGTAGCCCTCGACGCGCGGCGCTGTCAAACAAGAGCAGGGATAAGGGCGGAGGGATGAGGGATGAAAAGCAGGACGGAGGACGGAAAGCGGTACGGATGAAAAGAATACTTCCGCTTCCTGAATGCTTTCTTATTCATCCCTCATCCCTTCGTTTCTCCTTTCTTCCTTGCTTTTAGTTCGGCGTGGCGCTATCGTGTTATCCCGTGAATCACACGGTCTCAGACCCCCAGCCAAAAGCCGTTGCCATCATCCCAGCACGTTACGCTTCGACGCGACTGCCCGGCAAACCCCTGCTCAATCTTGCGGGCCGCCCCATGATCGTTCACGTCGTAGAGCGCGCACTGGCCGCGCGTAACGTCGCGCGCGC
>DATLMN010000321.1:0-6545 GCA_035537255.1 Pyrinomonadaceae bacterium
GCCGCGCGCCGCAACAGCCTCCGCTGCGAGCAGACACGCAAGGATGCCATCTTTCTCCGGATAGTGACCTTTGATCGACATGCCCGCTGATTCTTCACCACCGAGGATGATTTTGTCTTCATTGATCAATTCTCCGATGAACTTAAAGCCGACAGGTGTTTCATAAACCGGAAGCGAGCGCGCCTTTGCCACGCGATCAACCAGATGCGAGGTCGCCACGGAGCGCGCGATCCCGCCACTCCATCCGCGTGATTCGGCCAAGTAATCAAAGAGCAGCGCGATCAATTGATTCGGCGTTATAAAGCTGCCATTGCTATCGATCACGCCAAAGCGATCACCATCGCCGTCCGTCGCCAGCCCCAACGCGCACTTGTTCTTCGAGACGACTTCACGCAGCTCATCCAGATGGCTAGATTCAGGTTCGGGCGAGCGTCCGCCAAACATCACGTCACGCCAATTGTGAATCGTCTCGACTTCGACTCCGTGATGATCCAATACTTCATCCAGATAGCCGCGACCAGTGCCCCACAATGGATCGAAAGCGTAACGGCCACCGGCGCGGGCGATCTCTTTAAAACGAATCTTTACGGCAAGGTCTTCCAGATATGCCGGGCGCGGATCATACGATTCAAACTTACCCTCGGCAGAAGCTGTTCCGGGGCTCTCAGTGCGCGCCCCGATCTCGCCGATCAATTGCTCGACCTGCTTGGTAATCTCCGGCAAAGCGGGTGCGCCGTCGGCCGTAGAGAACTTCATCCCGTTGTATTCGGGCGGATTGTGCGAGGCGGTAAAATTTATGCCTCCGGCAGCCTGCTCGCTGCGGATGGCATGCGAGATGGTCGGCGTCGGCGTCGGATGATTACAGAGCAGGGCGCGAAACCCATGTGCTGCGACCTCTTTGACGCATTCGGCCGCGAACCGCTCGCCCATAAAACGCGTATCGTAGCCGACGATGATCGTTCCACCACCTTCGGGGCTGCTCTTTCGCAGATGCTCGCAGATGGCACGCGAAACGACTCGCACGGCGGCGACTGTAAACTCGTCGGCGATAATTGCCCGCCAGCCAGATGTGCCAAATCGTATTGCCATACTGTTTTGACTGAATGCGCTCTGAATTTGCCGTTTTTTGGCTAGAAGCCCAAGATAATGTGCCGACGAATGGCGTACACCCCAAGGTAATGCGCTTGTGGAATCTCTCAATCCTTTGCCTATCAATCACTTAGGGGCAAAGTGGCGGGACTGTAGCATGCGGGGGGTAGGGTGTAAAGAGTTTTCTTTACAACGACTTGAGGGGCTAAGTTCAACATTTACTTGAAGTAAGCAGCGCTAAGCTGTTATTGCGGCGAACAGTCGGCGAACGGAAATCCACGAAAAGGGCAGTCAGCCTAGATGACTATGTAGATGCAAGAGATAGCGCCACAGAAAAGTATGCACAGGTGTGGAAAAGATTTTTCAAAAAGCATGCTGCCTCCCTTTCGATCAGCGAGTTGAAGAATAGGAAAGGCTAATTTCAGATGAAAAGGCCCAATCCTGTTAAATTATGTTGACAGCATAAATTATTGTCCCTAGACTGTCGCTCACGTGGTTGAATCAGCTCACGCCTGATTCTACCGGCTGAAGCATCCCGCCAGGATTCTCTTCAGTGCGCTTGCCCCGCGACCAAAGCAGTTGCTCTTTCTGTAGCCGTCCCAGAGTTTTTCCGAAGGCCTCCTCCAAAGCCTGAAGAAGCAAGTGTCCGTGGGGAACCGCAGGTTTATGTCAAATTCGCCATCTTCCTTCGCATCTGAAGACAATACTGTTTCAGCTTATCAATTGCCGCTTGCGTCAATGGTGCGCGCTCTTTGCAAAGCAGCGACCACCGGCCCGGACATGCTTTACGAGGTAATGCTCAAGCTGACTTTGATGATCGATGCGACGGCGCAAACTTATGGCTTGGCCACCTGGACGCAAAAGCTCGGCGAGCGCCCACGCCTGAAATGGGTAGAGGGGCTGGATGAGGAAGAGATCGCTGCCGCCGAGACGATTGTGACGACGGCACTGCTTGCGCCAAACAAAATCATAGAGCCAAAGAGCGGAGACCACTCAATCTGCCTGGTGCTTAATTCCGCAGGGATCAATCGCGAGGGAGCGGCCATCTACGGCCGTTGTGTGCGACCGCTCTCTGCGAATCAGGCTAGAGAGATAAGAATGCTCTCCGATGTCGCGCAGTTGGCCCACGCGCACGTCGCTTTGAAAGGCGACCAGCAGCCGTCTAGTCAGAAACAACCCATCTCTGCCGTCACCGCTTCGATGCTGCCCGGCATGGTTTTTAACAGCCGCGCTATGTCTGTTCTGGCGCGCGCAGTGGAACGCATCAAGGATTCAGAATCGACTGTGATGATCACAGGCGAATCCGGCACTGGTAAAGAATTGGTTGCGCGTGCGATTCATCGTCTAAGCAAACGCTGTCTGGCCGAATTTATTCCCTTCAACTGTACGGCAGCTCCGGCGGAGTTGATCGAGAGCATGCTCTTTGGTCATCGCAAGGGAGCTTTCACGGGCGCGCACGCGGATTATGAAGGACTGATCAGGGCAGCCGAAGGCGGCACGCTCTTTCTTGACGAGATTGGTGATCTGCCTCTAGCTCTACAGCCGAAGCTGCTCAGGTTTCTACAGGAAGGCGAAGTCCACACGCTCGGCGAGCGCGCGCCGCGCAAGGTGAAGGTGCGGGTGGTCGCCGCGACGCATAAGGATTTAGAGCGCGAGGTGCGCGAAGGGAGATTTCGCGAAGACCTCTATTATCGCGTCGCTTCGCTTTCGCTCTATGTGCCGCCGCTCAGAGAGAGGCCAGAAGACACAGCCGCTTTGATCTCTCATTTCCTGACGCATTATGCGCGTCGTAATGATCGCGCGATTGCGGGCATCACGTCTGAGGCGATCAATGTGCTGCAAAACTATTCCTGGCCCGGCAATGTGCGTGAGCTGGCGGCGGAGATAGAGCGCCTTGTGTTGTACGCTGATGAGGGAACTTACATCGCCCTCGAACATATCAGCGAGCGCATGCTGCCAGAGAGCGCGCGCCATGCCTTGCAGACGAAAGAATCGCCTGCGGATTTGGATCACCTGCTGGAAGATTTCGAGCGCCGTGTGATTACGGAGACTCTCAAGCGCCATGATTGCAATGTCGCGCGCACGAGCGAGGCCCTGGGACTCGGCTCGCGTCAAACGCTCTATAAAAAACTGAAGCGGCTGGCGATTGATGTCGGAGATTTCCTACAGGAGGACACAGAGCCCGGACTGCAATTGCGCGCCGAACGACAGTGAGTTTTAGAAAATCGTTGATGAGAGACGAGCAAGAAGAATTTTTTTAGCTTATCTTTGAAGACTTTCCTCTTACAGTTAACGTGCGCCCGCTCATTTCCTCCTTATGCTGATCTCTTACGCTCTCTACTTCCTTTTAGCGATGTTCATACACGAGCTGGGCCATCTGGCGGCGGCTCGCGCGTGCTGCGTTCCCGCCAGAGAGTTCGGCTTAGGATGGGGCAGGCAGATATTCTGCTTTCGAGCGGGCGAGGTCGAATACAAACTGCACGCGCTGCCGCTCGGAGCATACGTGCGGCTGGATATAAACGAGCTGCAAAGACGACCGCTTAGCCAGCAGGTGTTGGTGATGCTGGCGGGCATCAACGTCAACCTTGTGGCGGCGGCACTGACGGTCGGGACGCGCTTTAGCGCAGTCAATCTTTTGCTGGCTGCGACGAATCTGCTTCCGCTCTACCAACAGGACGGATGGAAGTGCGGCATGCTTATGCTGCGCGCGATGCTCAAACGCCGCAGCGCGCTCGTCGAATGGACGTTCACCATCGCCGGAAGCTTTATCAGCATAGTCCTCTTCGCCGTCCAGATGCTTCGCCGCCTGTAAAGCAACTCATCATATTTCAAGCAACGCGGACGACCGATCTTTTCATGATCGGTCGTTGCTGCTTTTCGGAGCGCGCAATCTTTCTTTTACACGGAAGCGATAGAAAATTTTTACCTCAACTGCTTGGAATCACCGATGGGCGTCATCCTCGGTTGAAAACCTGTGTGTGTGTGTCAACCGTGGGCGACAACGACTTAAAGCGTTGCCCTTAACTGATTTTACCTCACCTGCGCGGCTCTCTTCGCACGTTCGACCTCTTCGCTTTTGTCAACCGTGGGCGACAGGGTGGAATCCGTCGTTTTCACTTAAACCTTTCTCTTTAAGCGGTTTGAGTCACACCGGGCGGCTGCGGCACGGGGCTTGTAATAGGACAGCAGCGTTAGCCGAAGCCTTGAGAGGCGAGTTTCGATGAAAAGTTTTAAGGACGAGAAAGAGGAAAAGGAATTCATGAAAGCAGTCACCGCAAGGACGTTTATATCGCTCGTCGGCGTCGCGCTCGTCGTGCCTTTCTTTGTTGTTGCTCTGCTCGTCGGCGCACGCGCCGTCGCACTCGCGCAGGGCGCGCAGGATGATCTACTGCTGATCGCGCTCGCCTTCGGCGGCGCTGTCGCCAGCATCATCAACGGCTTCGGTCGCCGCACTCATAACGGGCGCAAGGTGCGCTCCGTCGGCAAAGCGCAGGATCAAAAGGGGCCGCGCCGCAGTGGCGGCCGCGCCTCGATGATTCATCTCGGCTATTAAACTTTTTCGCAGTTCTCCCTTGCACGGGCGAGGCAAGCGCAAGAGCAAAATGGGAGAGCATAACCTTCAACCCTTCAACCACACTCTAAAGGAGCAAGCACAATGATTAAGAATTTCCTTCGTGATGAAACAGGTTTGGAACTGTCCGAGTACGCGGTTGCCGCCGCTCTCGTCGCTATCGCCGTCGTCGGTGCGTTCTCAGCGCTGGGCACGAACATCAGCGACAAGATCAACAGCCTCGGCACGCATATCAAGGACGGTAAATAAGAGACAGCTCGAACCAAAGAGACGTGCTCTTGTTGCTGAGTGTCAGGAGCAGGAGCACGCCTCTAATCTCTAAACGCTAAACAGCATTTACGACCAGACAGTTATTGGCCCAGACCACAGAGCGCGCGAACTTAAAAACTCTTCCCAATAAGGAGCACGCATCATGATCAAAAGTTTTCTCAAAGATGAAACGGGACTGGAATTGTCCGAGTATGCATTAGCCGGTGCGCTCGTCGCCCTCGCCGTCGTCGGAGTCTTCACGACTCTCGGCGACAATATCAAAGTCAGAATTGATTTTCTCAGCGGCAAGATCAAGCAGTAAACAAATAGTTCAGAAGCCGCCCGACATAATCTCAGACGGAGTCTTAAAACCAAGGATGACTGCTCCCATTCTTTACATCACACTGCTCGCGCCGCTGGGCGTCATCATCGCGTACTACGATGTCCGTTATCGTCGTATCCCGAATGCTTTCGTGTTGGCCACACTGTGCGGCGGGTTGGCTATCAATACCATCTACGCCGGTTTCGGCGGAGCGCTCGCCAGCCTCGGCGGGTGCGCGCTCGCCTTTTTCCCACTCTTTATCCTGCACATCTTCGGAGCGATGGGCGCTGGCGACGTGAAGCTCTTCGCGGCGGTCGGCGCGGTCATCGGAACTTCACTGGTACTGCCGACGCTTGCGGTCGTCGTCATCACGGGCGGAGTGATCGCCGTCTATTCAATTATTCGTGCGGGCACAGTGCGTATGACCATGCAGCGAGTGTTGATGATCCTGGTGGGCCTGCTGCCCGGTTGGCAGATGCCGCGTTTTGCCGTGCCTGCGGATCGCCGTCATACGATCCCTTACGGGGTTGCCATCATGCTCGGCAGCCTCATCTCAGTAGCCCTCTTCCGCGCTTAAGTCTGAAGACCGAGCGTCGCAAGATTTCATTTTTTGAACGGAGAACAAAAGCCATGCGGAACAAACGTTTCTTGATCGTCTTAGGAGGCGCGCTGCTTTTTGGAACGCTCGCGGCAGTTTCCGTGAGCCGTTATCTTTCGAGCGCGCAAGCCTACACCAAAAATCTCAACAACGTCGTGGTGGCAAAGGTCGCCATCCCGCTTGGCACGAAGATCATCCCCGAGCAGCTAAGCGTCGTGCAGTTTCCGCGCGAGTCCATGCCAGACGGCGTCTTTGATTCGGTGGAAAAACTGGTGGGCCGCGTAGCGGTCGTCAACATCGCGCCGCGCGAACCCGTCACCGACACGAAACTCGCCGCCGAAGGCACAGCGGGCGGACTCTCCGCCGTCATCCCCGAAGGATACCGCGCCATCACCGTCAAGGTTGACGATGTCGTAGGCATCTCGGGCTTTATCCAGCCCGGCGCGATGGTCGATGTCGTGGTCGTCATAGACCCGGCAGAGAACTCTTCGCAGGACCCCATCTCCAAGATCGTCTTGCAGAACATCAAGGTGCTGGCCAACGGTCAGAACATAGACCAGCCGAAGGACGAGCGGGAAGTCAACAGCGTCAAGGCCGTCACTTTGCAGGTCTTGCCGGAGCAGGCAGAAAAGCTTGTGCTCGCCGCCAACGAAGGCAAGTTGCAGTTAGTCATGCGCAACGGCATAGACCAGGGCGACGCGCAGACCACAGGCGTC